>CP064995.1:900000-1011181 GCA_016700015.1 Candidatus Saccharibacteria bacterium | reverse complement strand
GAGATCGAGCTGGTAAAAGTCGCCATACAGCCTGTCGGCGCGTGGGTCTTCATCGCGGAAACAGGTGGCGATTTGATAGTAGCGCGGTACACCGCCAACCATCAGTAACTGCTTGAACTGCTGTGGCGCCTGAGGCAAAGCATAGAATTTACCTTCGTGCACACGACTGGGCACCAAAAAGTCGCGCGCGCCTTCGGGGCTGCTGTTGGCAAGAATTGGCGTGGTGACTTCAGTAAAATCAAGTGCTTCCATGTAGTCACGAATGACTTTGTAGTAGCGAGCTCGTTTTTTCAAGTTCTCTTGCATTTTTGGTCGGCGCAGATCGAGGTAGCGGTACTTGAGTCGCAGGTCTTCCCCGGCTTGAGCTTCGGCAAATGGCTGAATCGGCAGCACGTCGCTGCGGTTGAGTATCACAAGCTGGCTAACCGCTAATTCCACGCCGCCAGTTGGGATTTTGTCGTTTTTTAGCTCCGGCGCACGCTCGCGCACGTCGCCTTCGGCACGCACCACGAATTCGTCGCGCACGCCTTCGGCTATAGCAAACGCTTCGGCCTGCTCGGGGTTGAGAACCAGCTGCAGTAGGCCGGTGTGGTCGCGCAGGTCAATAAATATCAGCCCGCCATGGTCGCGGCGCGAGTGCACCCAGCCAGATACACTAATGTGCTGACCAGTGTGTGCAGGCGTGTCTGCTGTGTAAGTTCTTTGCATATCGTATGTTCCTGTTTAGTTGGTTGCTGGCTGCTCACAGGGTCGCTACCACAGAAAGCCACGCCGAGCTTTCCGCCGACCCATTAATTATTATCGCTCGCGCCAACACTATGTATCATTGAGTTATATTCTACCACTGTTATGGTCTTTTGAACAGTGAGCTATACCCTACATCTTTACTAGTAGCCAGGAGGTTCCAGGGTTGGAGAGGTTGGGTGGCTTTATCTGGTGCATTGGCCGGAGTGCCCGTTGGCGTGTAGTCGGTGATGCCGAGCTGGGCTTCGGCGGCGTAGAAGATCAATAACTTCCCATTACATAGCCGATGAAGTTTAGGGCTACTGACAACAGTATGGCGACAGCTGATAAAAACGTCTCCATAACACTGGCTTTTTTTCTTATAGATAACTACGGAAATAATCGTGATGGCTACGCATATGAATATCATCAACCCGAACCATGGCCTTAGGGCCTTTACACCAAACTCAGACCTGCCTGTCAGGCCATTCAAGTACAAACTTATAATAAGCACTACACTCGTCAAGCCAATCATAATTTTACCTAGATTATGGCTGCTCTTAGATTTCTCTTTACTCACACCCTACTCCTTCCGGAACATCTTTCCATTTCATTAATTGTAACTGCCTGGTGGGCTGGGTAGCAAGCTTTATGTTGGTGGTATTTGTTTGGCTATCTGGTTGGTAGGCGATGCAAATGGCGCTGCTAGGATTTGTTGTGTTGTGCTTTCTTGCGAGAATGATGGGCCAGGGTTTGCCAGTTGAATCTGTAGTTATGGTGAGCTTATTGAAGACTGGGCTATACCCTACGTCTTTGCTAGTAGCCAGGAGGTTCCAGGGTTGGAGGGGTGCTAGAATTGATAACTACTGAACCGTATAATGACGTATCCCCATAGACCAAATAAGACTAGTGGAAGTATGCAAATTAACGCAATTACCCTGGATACACCTTTTATCTTCAAAGACAACCACGTACAGGTAGCTACAGACAAGATGGCATAAAGTACGATCATACTCCCGGTATTTTTCATACCGAAGCTTTTAAAGACTGGCTCAGCGAGGCCGCCAAACAGCGCAAGAGCAACCAATACGAACGAAGGGGGGGCGTATTGCATAACTCTAATTTTATACGATTGGTTCAAACTACTTTTACTCACACCCTACTCCTTCCGGAACATCTTTCCATTTCATTAATTGTAACTGCCTGGTGGGCTGGGTAGCAAGCTTTATGTTGGTGGTATTTGTTTGGCTATCTGGTTGGTAGGCGATGCAAATGGCGCTGCTAGGATTTGTTGTGTTGTGCTTTCTTGCGAGAATGATGGGCCAGGGTTTGCCAGTTGAATCTGTAGTTATGGTGAGCTTATTGAAGACTGGGCTATACCCTACGTCTTTGCTAGTAGCCAGGAGGTTCCAGGGTTGGAGGGGCTGAGTGGCTTTATCTGGCGTGTTAGCTGGAGTGCCGGTGGGCGTGTAGTCGGTGATGCCGAGCTGGGCTTCGGCGGCGTAGAAGTTACGGAAGAGGTAGGTACGGGTGGGGTCTTCACCTTTGGTGCTGTCACCGTTACGTGCGAGGTAGAGGGGCTGGGTGTTGTCGGGCTGACCGTCATGGTCGGCATCGGCAGTGGCTGGTTCTGGGCGACAGTGGTTGGCACTACCGGTAAGGCCCCGAGCAGTAAGAGTGAGTGTGCGCACTTCGCCTGGCAATACCTTACTAAGTGAGGTGGGTTTGTACTCGACGCAGCCAAAGTCGCCAGCGCGCAGGTAGATGCTGGGGACGATCGGACTAGTTGGTGCTATGGTAGCTGCTGGGTCGTAGTTAGTCATAGTGAAGTTAGCATAGGGAGCGGTATCGGGAATGCTGGTAGGCGTAGTGGTGCTATAGGCTTTGCCACTGCTAGCACCAACCACAGCCCAGCCATCACCGTCTGGGTCAGCGTCACCGCTTATGCCGGTGAGCGCAGTAGCATTGACGTTGCGTTCGAGGTAGAGGTAGTTGGACTTTTCGGGCTGGTTGGCGTAGGAGCGGGTTGGGTCACCGAGGCGAATGCGGTAAGGGGCTTCTGATACATTTACTTCTGGGTCACATGCATCATCGATGCCGTCATGGTCGGTGTCGATATTGAGCGGGGTGATATAGGTGCACTTATCGACAGAGTCATCAATACCATCTTCGTCGATATCATTCGGGTTGGATCCGCGCACCTCGACAGTTTGATACAGCTCAACCGGCGTGCCATCCGGTGACTGACCGCGTAGTACGAGTGTATGGTAGCCTACGGGTACGGACGATGGAATAGTGATTTGGGTAGATACGCTTCCATCGGAGGCAGCAGTAGCCTGACCAAGTGAGGTTGGGTCAGAGTAGAGTGTTATATCTACTTTTGACTCGGACTTAAACACCATGGTTTGCGTGTGGACATCATAGGCTTCAGTCATTTTCACCAATGTGCCGTTGGTAAGTGTATAGTAATGTATTTCTGTATTATCTGCGGGAACTCCCTCGGTAAAGTATGGCGGCACGATAGCATCGGCTGCTGCAACTGAAGCATTCGGGCATACCTTGACCGAAGGATCACTACAGGTTTGGTAGTCAAGGAGGCTCTGTCCACCAACTGCACTCCATACTGCGTTTGCAAGATCAACATGCCCGAAATGATTGGGATGAAAGTCCTCTTGCTGCTCGTTGCCACTCGCGCCAAACACATTAGTGACAGCAGTCACATGCTGAGAACCGGCGTCACATAGGCGATGGTTGCCAAATGCGTTTTCGACGTTTATATACTTTACACCGGCCTTTTTGGCGGCTTGTTCAATGATGTTATTAAGATAAATAATTGAGTTGTTTATCATTTCGCGTTCGCTATTATCCAGCCAGAAAATACTGCTGCATTTTGCGTAGGGATTACCATTAATGAAGATTGGGTATCCAAGAACGTATATTTTTGCTTTACTGTCAGTGGCATTACTTATTTCTGCATACAAATCGCTAAGATTTTTGAATTGATATTCCATTTCTTTTCTCAATTTGTCTCTCCAGGATATACTCGCATAATTACACTGCCATGGTTTGGTTGTACACTCGAAAAGTTTCCCCGCAAAATCCACATCATTCCCACCCATCGTCAGTGTGATCACCTTTGGCTGGTATTTCTTTACGAATTCAATCTGCTTTTGCCTGCCAGGTATAAACTCATTGAGAGCCTGTGCTTTCAGTGCTTCATAATCATAACCCTTGAGTCGGTCGCCCTGACCAAGATAGTTACCAAAGGCATGTTCTTTCACATCCCACGCAGTCGCACCAGAACAGGCTACCGACTGCCAAGGAGTGTTGGGCGTAGTTGTCGGGTCGCCAAGATCCATTCCGTTCGCCAGAATGTATGGGTATGAGCGCGTGCTAAGATGGCATTTCTCAGTAGGCCGATCATGTATCGGTTCACTGCCAATAACAGTTATACCATCGTCGTCAGTATGCTCGCGGTAATACTTCAGATTGCTATTCGGTCGACGCTCTGTATCGCCTTCACCGCTGCTAAATGAATCGCCTAGAGCGAGATAATCTATCTGCGCCCTTGGCTTCACATACCCTGCAGCAGTAATGGTGAGCCAACCAGCGTGAATGGCCCCAGGCGCACCCTGCCATGGATAATAGAAGGCCGTAATCTGACCGCCATCACCTGAAAATTTAACATATGACAACGACCGAATACCTGCTGCTGGGTTGCCGCTCGACTCTAAAATGATAGGTACTAGGTCTTGGTTGGGGCAGGCGTTGATAGGTGTGTAGCGGTCATACCAGGTCTCTTTTATTTTGACCGAAACTTCGCCACATGTATCGTCGACAGCGTACACCTTGGCGCCAACATTGTTGCCGCCAGCGGCAATATAGCGACCATCGTCTGTAATGCTGAAATCGTAGCTCGGATCAGATCCATAACCAAATGATGGAATATCTTTTGTAAATAATCGTAGTGTGCCGTCTAAAAGATTTATGCGTATAAGCCCAACAGAGCTCAGTGCAAGCACACCCCACTTACCGTTTGGTGATATGGTAGCGCCGGCGGTGTATGATGTGCGGGTCGTCTCGTTTTCTACATAGGTATAACCTGCAATTGCATCAAACTCGTAGTAGTGCTCGTCACCGTTCGTGCTTGGTGTAATGTATGCGAGCAGGTCTTTGACCATGTGCAATCTACCGCAAATAAAGTATATGCCGTTTGTATCTGGCGAGGTTTGCCAGCAGCCATCCCAACCCCCGCCAGTTAGATTGGATACTCGGTGGAACATTGTATCGCCAGGTAAGCTAATGTATTCTGTGTCGTAGTTGGTACACCCCCACCAAGTACAAGCTTGAATGAAGTTGCGAACCAAACGAAAGTTTTGAGCGATATGCACACAGGCCTCTTTGCTTTCTACTTTATTTACACCATAAGCGTAGGGGTTGTAGTAGGTGATAGTCTGTTTAATGCAGGGGTTGGGCATCTGGTTCTCTGTCATATCAGGCGTTTGTTCGCCTTCGGCGAAATAGGTGACGGTAGGTGGGGGCGCAAGCCAATCCAGCGCCGAGGTCGCCGCTAGCTGTTTTCCATTCGTAAGCCCTACAACTAAAACAGCGGCAACAGCCGCCATCACTACTACCCTTTTGCCTATGCGCATACCGTGCACTCCCTTTATATACGCTAAGCGTACCATACGAAATAAGCTATGTCATCAGTTTTTGTGTGAAGCGAGAGAAATAACTAAGTAATAATAACTTTGTGGCGAGTGAACCGTTGTGGTTGTGGCGATGACTTAGCAGTAACTGTGACTTTGGGCGTGACCATTTTGATATAAATTATGGACCTTGAAGAGGATTCTTTTGTATACCTCTACCCTGCGCCTCTGACTCACTGCAGAAATACTCTGCGGATGCCCCCCGGCGTATATCGACCAGGCAGCCAATATGAGGCTCTTCCCCCCCAGAAGCCACCACGCGTTACGAGTACTGGCATACCCCCGCATCGCACGACGCTATATCCGAACTTTATGAAGCCAGTGAAAA
Source organism: Candidatus Saccharibacteria bacterium (assembly GCA_016700015.1). NCBI lineage: Bacteria > Candidatus Saccharimonadota > Candidatus Saccharimonadota bacterium. Next base: position 1,005,421 of record CP064995.1, on the reverse strand, counting down.
ATATATCGATGAGGAGTGCGGTGACAATAATGATGATGGCAACTTTGTGACGAACGAACCATTGTGTTTGTGGTGATGACTTAGCAGTAACTGTGGCTTTGGGCATAGAGAGCTCCTACTTTATTGATGCGTGCTTATGGTTATAGTATACGCTATACATTCGTCCCATGCGGCGAGTTGTTGTTGGTATGGGCGCTGCGAGCGGCGACAGCACGTAGGTCGTCATGCAGGTCGTATTCGTCGACGATTTCACGGCCAAGCAGGGCTTCTATGACATCTTCGAGCGTGAGTATGCCGGCCGTTTCGCGGTAGCCGTTTACTACCACAAACAAGTGGTGACGAGTCTTCAAAAATGCCGCGAGCGCATGGTCGAGGGTTTGTTCCTGGTTAATGTAGAACACCTTTTTTTCCATAGCTTCACCAGCGGTTTCGGACTTGTGATCAAAACTTGTCAGCAGTTCTTTAATATGTAGCACACCGACCACATGGTCGATGTCGCCATCTATCACTGGGAAACGGCTGTGGCCAGTCTTGTGTAGTTCATCAAGCGTGAGCGGGCCAATGAGTTCGGTTTTGGAGATGGTTTCTACTACACCGCGCGGTGTCATGACCGATTCCACTGTGTGCTCGCTAAAACGCAGGCCGCCCACAATCAGCTTCTTTTCGTCGGTCGTGAGTATATGCCCAGCCTCTTCTACCAGATGCTCGAGTTCTTCGCGCGAGCTGATTTCGGGTTCGTTTGGTGCCAGTGCCACGGTACGGATAGCCCGCCCTACAATAGGGTTATGGCCGAGAAATTGCAGCAGCCCGGGCTCGATCGCTTCATAGGCACGCATGGCGCTACTATGCACCATATCGACTTTAGCGACTCGTCCGTACCCGAGAGCAATCAGTACGGAGGCCAGCACACCAAACACCGGCCCAAACGCAGCTAGGCTCGCCATCACTACAAACACCAGTGACAGAGCCTCAGCCACATGTTTGACCGACAGTACATCGTCTAGCAATACCTCACGCTTTAGCTCATCGGCAGCTGTGACACTACCCTGCTTGCGCCGTCGCTCGAGTTCGTATGCAGAAAGAATGGTACGTCGCGGTGTCATGCTTGCTAAAAGAACAAGTAACAACGCCAACGCAGAGAAGCCTAATGTAAAGACAGTTTGCATAGCTTCATTATACCCTACCGTTTACTTGCGAGTCTTGCGGGGTAGGCAGTATACTAAATGAGATAACAAGGAGTAAGACGAATGACAAAAAAAGGCTGGATTGTATTTGCTGTCCTGTGCGTAGGAATACTGACAGGCATGGTGGTACTCGCGCAAAAAGGTAAAACTGATATTAGCGGTATCGACGGCACGAAAATCATACCAACATCCGAAAAAACCGGCAACATCGCTGAGCATGTAGAAGGAAACGTTAGTAGCAAAGTAGTGCTCATTGAGTACGGTGACTTTCAATGCCCAGGCTGTGGCTCAGCACACCCGATCATGAAAAAAGTTGTCGAGAAGTATAAAGATAAAATTGCATTTGTGTTCCGCAATTTCCCGCTCTACACCGCTCACCCGAATGCCTACGCCGCAGCCACAGCTGCCGAAGCCGCTGGTTTACAGGGCAAGTACTGGGAGATGCACGATAAACTATATGAAAACCAAAGCTCATGGAAAGACCTCGGCGGCGAAGAGCGCACCAATTATTTTGCGGGTGTCGCTAGCGACTTTGGACTCAATGTCGACCAGTTTAAAAAGGATCTCGACAACGAGAACATTAAGAAAAAGATCAGCGTCGACGAAGCCCTGGGACGCAAAGCCGATATAAGTGGTACACCATCGTTCTTTATCGGCAGCAAAAATGTTGGTGACCAATATATACTGAATGGCAAAATAGTTGCCAAAGGCACTAAGGACGCCCAGTTAATATGGGGCGACCAGGCCGCTTTTGAAACACTGGTACTTAACCCCGCGCTCACCGAGGCCGGTATTCCACTCCCTGAATAACGTCTTACAAAAACCCAAAAACACCCCGGTGCCTGGGGTGTTTTGTATGTAGCGTACACGCTAACTAATGTGCGATATACAACTGCCAGTTGGCAGGCACCACATCCACCGCGATCTTTTTGCTCCGACTAGGGGCAAATTCGACTGCTATTGGCATGTGTTTTTACCTTGGTTTCGTTTAACGAGCACGCAATCGACCTTTATCCTACCATTTAGTTTATTTGTTTCAGGCGTGCTTTTGAAACCTGACCAATCGTACCAAACCCAAGCCTTTTGCCACAAGCATGAGGGTGATTGATTCGGACAAATGCATCTGTTATTCGCTTGCTGTGGCTTTTACACCACCACGCAGTTTGCGCTCTTTGATAAATGATACCAGACACAGCCCCAGAACCATTAGCGCCGAACTAATCATAAAGATGCGGTGCAAGGCATCAGTAAAGGCATGCACAAGACTAGTGCTAAAATCGTTTTGTTGCTTTTCGAACTGCTTGGTCGCGGCCTCGCGGGCCTGTAGTACGGGTATTTGCGCGAAGGTTTTTTCGGCTCCGTCACGTATGGTTTGCTTTTGGGCATTAATCTGTAGTAGTGTATCGGCCGTGATGTCGTCACCCAGTAGCTTGGCGGCTTCTGGCGCTTTTTGTAGACTCTGAATATACGGAATATCGGCTGGTTTGCCCATAGCGGCAACAATACCGGTTGTTAAAATGCCACTCATGAGCGCTGTCCCGACGGTACTGCCTAAGCCCCGGAACAGCTGGATGCTACTGGTCGCCGCCCCTAGGTCTTTTTGCTCAAATTCGTTCTGCACTGCTAGGTTCAAAATCGGCATCGCCATACCCATACCAATACCAATGAACACCATACTCACGGCTTCGTGCCAGTAGGGGCTGTCGGGCTGTAGCATGACGAGTGACAAAATACCAAGTGACGCGATCACAAAACCGCTAACAATAAATGCCTTGTAGCGCCCGAGTTTCGACACGGCCTGTCCGACGACAACCGACGACACCATAAGTCCACCCACCATCGGTAGTAACATCAAGCCTGACTGCGACGGCGAGGCGGCAAAGACCTGCTGGTTAAACTGCGTCAGGTACAAAATAGCGCCTAGGAAGGCCGCGCCGAACAGCAAAATCACACTGCTCATGAGCGCGTAGGTGCGGTTTTTGAAAAACCTTAGCGGCAATATAGGTTCTTTGGCGCGCCGTTCGGCGGCAATGAATAGGCTCGCAAACACCATCGCAATCACCCACAATGTGCCCTTAATAAGCCCAACACTCACGGTGTCGTTAATCAGCCCCGCAAACACCATTTCGGTGTTGTCCACCGCCAGCACGACGGCCGCCAGCGCAACTGATATAAGCGCCGCACCTGTATAGTCAGGCCGATGCTTGCTGCCAGAACGGATCGTCGGCAGGTGCGTCGCAATCATATAGAGCGCCACAATCCCTACCGGAACATTGATCCAAAACGTCCAGCGCCAGTCAGTCACAGCACCGAGAATGTGCTGACCATCTGTCAGCCAGCCACCCAGCAGCGGGCCAATGACACTACTCATGCCAAACACGGCGCCAATCATTCCCTGCCATTTACCACGCTCGCGCGGCTCAAATAAGTCACCGATGATGGTGAAGGCGTTGGCCGTGATAATACCACCACCAATACCTTGTACTGCTCGCCACGCGATGAGCCAGCCCATCGATGGCGCCAGGCCAGCAAGCAAAGAGCCAATCGTGAAGACACTGGCTCCAATGAGTAGCATAACGCGACGACCATACATGTCGGACAATTTACCAGCGATCGGCACGGCCATCGTGGTGGTGAGCATATAGGCCGTCACTACAAACCCAAGGCTCGAAAAGCTATCGAATTCTTTGACGATAGCCCCAAGTGCCGTGGCGACGATCGTCTGGTCAAGCGCCACGAGCAGTAGTGAGCTCATGACCGCAATCATGACGATTACTTTGTCGCGCGTGGTGAAATGATGCATGGACATAAACTAGTTATTTTCCCCTAATTTTTCTTTAAATTCTGTAAATTGTTCGCCCATTTTTATCACGTATTCTTGGGCTTGGCGCTCGGTGATAAACGCCACCGATTTTTTTTCTTCTAAGTACAGTGCGACCAGTTTGTCGCCTGGATTTATTTCCATCGACTCACGTACTTCCGACGGAATGACTACCTGGCCTTTTGGGCCAACGGTAACCGTGCCCACCAAATGAATCGCTTTGTGATAGGTCATGTATTACATGTTATACAAGTATAACTAAGCTGTCAACTCAACAATCAACAGAGGTGATGAGTTGACTTTCAGAAGATTTTGTAGTATAATGAAGAGAGGCGTAATCCTCACGCAAGTTCTTCGAGAAGAAGGAGTATCCCGATGGGAAGCTATGCACAGATCAATGGCCAATCCATCACCAGCAACAAGCCGGGTGTTATCAGCATCATTGGCGGTATCGTCGTTTTCGGCGACGACAGCAGCTACAACCCTGGCACTGGCGCCTTCATCAACCGTGGCTCAGGTAGCGTGTACGTGAACGGTCGACTGCTCGGCAGTGGGCCGCAGGACGCACCGGCACCGCAAGACGCCGCAGCTGCCAGCAGTGGCGAGCGTGTCTTCGACCGCTTCGATGCTCGCGGCCTCGTGCTGAACGTCAGCTCAGCCACGTGTACCGTCGAACCCCACATGGGTGACGGCATGGCAGTCAAGCTGACCGGCCCGCAAGAGGTAATCGATGCCTTCGAGGTCACAGTCGTCGATGACCAACTGTGCGTCACCGAGCGCATCGGCAAGAAAGGCGCAGGCAACTACATCAGCTCGGGTGGCGGCGTGGTGATAGGTTCGTTCATCTGGTCGGGTGGCGACATCATCGGCAACGTGTCGATCGGTGGCCAGCCGGTCAAGGTGAGCGTGCACATACCAGTCGGTACGCCGATCACTGCCTCCATCAATGGCAGTGGCGACGTGGCGATCGGCAATGTGCGTGGAGGGCTCGATGCGACCATTCATGGGTCGGGTGGTATCCAAACCCAAAGTGCGACCGACTTCCTGGTTGTTGCTATCCGGGGTAGCGGCGACATGACCGTCCAAAACGCCCAGGTGAACCGCCTGTCGGTGACTGTCCAAGGTAGCGGCGATGTCAGAATCAAAGGCGGCAGCGCCAAGAACGCGATGATCGTCGTTCAGGGCAGCGGCGACGTCGAGTTTGACGGCACGGCCAGCGGCGCATACCTCCAGTGCTCTGGTAGTGGCGGTATCCGTGTGCACCACTGTCTCACCAAGCCAATCAAGACAAAGCACGGCAGCGGCGACATCAGGGTCGCTCACGTCGGCTAGTCTGACCAGCCCCCTCACCCTTCGCTGGGTGGAGGGGGCATCTTTATTTGACGAGATTTTTGAGCGCTTTGTGACCAAGGCGAGAGCGGATCATCAATGCGACCGCCATCACCCAGGCGCCGCTTACCAACCAACCGGCCAAAATATCGGTCGGGTAATGTACGCCAAGGTACAGGCGCGTATAGCCGACAAACAGTACGTAGGCAGTTGACGCAGCAAATGCCCACCAGCGCCATCGTGAATTCCACAGCGCTACCGTCAGGCCAATGCCGATCGCCGCACTCGCCATCGCATGTCCCGACGGAAACGAATAGCTCGCTTCGTTCACCAGTCGTTCCCATAAGTCAGGGCGAGCGCGCTCAAACACAGACTTGAGAATGAGATTGAGGATCGCCGCGCCGGCAACACACATGAACAGGCCCAGCGCACGCACGTATTCCCGCTTGTACACAAAGAGGCCAAGGATCAGTAGAGTGAGAAGTGAAGCACCAATCACCCCGCCGATGTCGGTCGCAAGCGGCACAAATGTGTCGAGAAAATGCGTTTCACCGCTATGGACAAATCGTAGGAGTGCAGTGTCGTAAGCCATTGTTTCGTGCTCGTTCACGTCACGTGCAAGCGCCACGAATCCCATAGTACAGAGAGCAAATACCACGAAAGCAGTCACAACTCCTGCGGTAAATTTCAACTGATTTTCTTCTAGTCGCTTCATCTTATTGCGCCCCCTATCTTTTTCTAATAATAAAATAATAACTAATTGCCACAGCGCTCACCACGCTCACAACAATAATTGCCCAAAATGCTACTGCGCCGTGCGGGTCGAATGGAAACTGTACATTCATACCAAAAATCCCAGCAAGCATGGTCGGGATTGTCAGTGCCAGCGTTGCAACAGTCAGCACACGCATCGTTTCGTTGAGCCGTGTATCCATAACAGCGCGGTAGCTATCGCGCACATTGGTGATGGTACGAAGCAGGCTTTTACAGCGAGCCATGACCTGTTCAATATCGACCGATAGATCTTCGACCATCTCTGAGTTTTCGTCGTCGAGTGAAATGAGTTTCGCCTTTGGATTGAGCGTTTTTTCCAGAGCGATATTTGTTGGAATCAGTGCATCGAGATAATCGTTGAGTTTGCGTTCATACTCGACAAATGTGGCGATGTCATTCGGACGCAGGTTTGTTATATTTTTCGTTGCGGCGCGCATCTCACGATTGATCAGCGCCACACGTGTTTGGTACGAACGTAAGATCATTTCTACCATTTGTATGAATAGCTCTGTCTGGTGAGTCGTCCGCGCCACTGAGTTATCGACGAACGGTTGCCACAACCGACCCAACAAGTCCCGGCTAATCGTCACAAGGTGCTGCCGACCAAGTGCAAACATAATCGGGGTCGTATAATCATTGAAGTCATCGCCAACATCTGGTACGCGGGTAATAAAATACGTCCAACCATCGTCATGCTCGATACGCGGTACTTCATGTGGGTCGAGAGCGTCGGTCAGAATATCGCCATCAATCCCAAGGCCGTGCAGGATGGCAAGCTCGGTATCGTTCGGACGCTCAGACCGTAGCCACATACCAACACCAAACTGAGCGCGCTCTTCAATACGCTGTGAGTCCACGGCTGACTGGTAGTAGGCTATCATGGATTTATTTTACCCCGAGCGAAGGTAATTTGATATAGTAGACGGCAGAAATGAAGCGACTCCACTCTGCCCACCCACTACGTATCTTTTGGCTCTCTGGCCTACTGACGCTGGCGCTTGCTGGGCTTGTGCTCGCCAAAATGAGCCTACCTGGACTGTGGATTTTCGCCATTTTGGTAGTACTTGAAGTAACCTTTAGCTTCGACAATGCGGTGATTAATAGCAAAATTCTTGAGCGCATGTCGACACTTTGGCAGCAACTGTTTTTGACCATTGGCATACTGTTCGCAGTGTTTATTGTGCGGTTTGTCCTGCCTGTAGTCATCGTCATGATATCAGCGAAACTCGGCTTTGGAGAAGTGGTAGACCTCGCGATGAACCACCCCACCGAGTACGGTCATACGCTCCATGAGGCCGCACCAATGATCAATGCGTTTGGCGGAACATTTTTGATGATGATCGGTGTTAATTATTTCCTCGATCGCAACAAGGATATCCACTGGTTGCGGCGCATCGAAATGTGGCTTAGTAAATTTGGGCAATTTGAAAGTTTCAAAATTTTGATTATGCTCACCATAGCGATGGGACTGTACATGACCGTCGATGAAAAATACCATGTCGTCGTGCTTGTCGCTTCTGTCGTAGGCACTATGCTTCATATTGCGCTCGACCTGTTCGGCCGCTACTTTGAGGGCAAGCAATCAAAAGCCACCAAACTTATCGGCATGGCGGCATTTGCCTCATTTATCTACCTGAACATTCTCGATGCTTCATTTTCGCTCGACGGCGTGATCGGAGCCTTTGCTATAACCAATGACGTACTACTCATTATGGCGGGTCTCGGTGCTGGCGCCCTGTGGGTACGATCGCTCACGGTCTATTTGGTAAGGGCTAAAACGCTGGGCAAGTACCGCTATATGGAACACGGCGCGCACTGGGCGATTTTGGCACTGGGTATCGTCATGCTCGTGAAGCTATACCATATCGAGCTACCGGAATGGCTCACTGGCTCACTTGGCTTAATTTTTGTGATGACTGCTATTATTTCGAGTATTCTCGAGCGCCGGCGTGGGCAGCGCAGTGAAGTCTACCGAGGCTGGAGCTAGACAACGGCGTCTTGTTGAGCAGGTAGCTGAACCGTATTTTCTTGTGGTTCGAAAGCTTCGATACTAATCATGAGGCCGGCCAAGAAGTATGCAACCGTGTCAAGAAGTCCAAGTTGATAATCAATGGTTTGGGCGATGGCAAATACTAACACCCCAAGCGATATAACACCAAGCAGCGCGCGTACCACCACCGCGCGTGGCCGTGAAGTGATGAGCAGTGTCACCAGTGCGCCTACGAGAGCTAGGCGTGCCAGGCTGTGTTCAATGCCTGTATTCATCAATAGATTAAATCCTGCGTCGATACCGCTTATTGATACGATTGTCATAATAATAAGTGCAAAACAGGTGCCGACAATGAGTGTTTTCTTCATACGTTTCTCCAGTATTATTGTTATGTCATTATCATAGTCACCTAAGCCAATATATGATGTAACTTTTTTCACCGCCGTGGCTGATTGATTATTTTTAACCTAAGCAAGGTGTTGTATGGGCAGACTACGTGTACGAAAGATAGCGCATAGTGACTATTGTCACAATCTCACGTATACTTGAGTAATGAAACAGCTGCTGCCTCGGCTTCGCGAAATCGGCACGCCCGGTATTTATCGTAAAGGCGGCAATATATACTTTCAGGGTGAAGTGCCCCGCTATGCAGTAGTCATCCTTGATGGGGTTGTTAAAGCCTATACAATCGACCCCGATGGTTCGGAATGTATAGTTCATCTGTTTACAAAAAATTCAGTCTTGCCTGTTGACTGGGTGAACGGCCAATCACCAACTTCGATCTTTAATTACAGCGCCGTCAATGATGTGCGCGTGTTGAAAGTAAAAAAAGATGAGTTTAACGACCTTATTGCGCGTGACGCGGAATGCCAAGCCGACTATCTTGACTATATGAAACGAAGCCAAGCTGGGCTACTGCTACGCGTCACCGGTCTCTCACAATCCCGTGCGATTAGCAAAATCTGCTACACCCTCTACTTTTTGGCATTTCGCTATGGCATGGAGCGTAGTCCCGGAGAATTTGAAATAAACCTACGCCTCACTCAAAGCATGTTGGCAAGTCTGATTGGTCAAACCCGCGAAAGCACCGCCAAAAACTTAAAGGTGCTCAAAGACAAAGGTGTTGTTGATTATTCTTCGTCAACCTACATCGTCTACAAAAAGCGACTTGAAGACTTTATCGGTGAAGATAGCTTCCGCGATATCGATGTCGTCTAGATGGCTTAATTTTCGTAGCGATCAGCGAGTATACCGTCGACCAAATGTAGTAGATCATTCGGTGCACAGCGAGCTTTTAGTACATAGCGCTCGACGCCAAGCGAGTAGGCTGTGTCAATATCGCTATGAGCATCGTAATTACTAAACACGACAACAGTTGTATCAGGGTGAGTTTTAGGCTGAAACTCACGCAAAAAGTCGACGCCACCCATCACTGGCATGCGAAGATCAAGCAATATAATGTCAGGTTTTTCTGCTAGCGCAGCAAACACTTCAAGTGCTTCCTTGCCATTGAACGCCCTCGAAACCGCATGCCCAGCTTTTTGCAAAATCATTGTGTAGGCGTCATTAAGAGCTTGGTCGTCTTCGACCACCAGAATTGAGGCGTGATGTAAGTTGGCTTTAGACATATTCTACAGCGTATACTAGCAGCTGCCATATGTAAACTCTGTAATTATTTTCACTAAAACACTCGCCCGTAGTATGGGCGAGTGTTGGGAATGAGGGAGGAAGTGTGGGGGCTTAGCGGCCGCCGCGTACCAGTCGAACAACCCAGAGCAGTAGGCACGCGCCTAAAATAGCGGTGAGAATGCTGGGGATGTTGAGCTGACCGGCAGCAGGTGCGGTTGTGAAGAAACTCACTACCCAGCCGCCAATGAAGGCACCAAGAATACCAACAATGATGTTTGCTACAGCACCCATCGATGCGTCTGTTTTCATGATCATTGATGCTACCCAGCCGGCAAGTGCGCCGACGACAATCCAGATGATAATTCCCATTAGGTCCATTTCTTTTCTCCTTTATTTAGTTAATGGTATGGACCCATAGTACAGGCTATCTTGCCCTGCTGTATGTGATTTTTTTCACGGAAAGCGCGAGTTTTAGGCAATTGGCAGCGAGACGCTAAAGGTACTGCCTTTGCCAGGTTTACTCGATACCTCAAGCTTGCCTTGATGTGCTTTGACGATGTTCTGGGCAATTGCAAGCCCAAGCCCATAGCCATCGGCGTCGTGGCGGGCCCTGGCTTTGTCGGCACGATAAAAGCGTGTGAAGACGTGAGGCAATGATTCGGCATCAATACCGATCCCCTGGTCGATCACAGCCACGACTACCCGTTTGTTACTCGTCTCACTTGTCACCCGTACGGTGCTGCGGTCGGATGAGTATTTAATGGCATTGTCGAGCAGTATTGTCAGCACTTGTGCCAGCGCCTGGTAATTCCCATAAACGACAGCGCGGCTAGTTTGGTCATCGACGGCAATATGCTTAGCGATTGCCTGGGCTGCAACTGAATTCATCGCGTCGGCCACCACACTTTGTATATTCACCTGTTCTTTTACGTACGTTTCTGGACGATCGCGCAACAGCTCGAGCAGCGACGCCGTCAGTTGCTGTAAGCGAGTAACATCGGCTATGTTGCCTTGCAGCACGGCTTTAGCTTCGGTCAGTGTCAACTTTTTGCTGCGCAGTGCGACTTCATTGGCCGCCATAAGCGCCGCCAGCGGTGTGCGCAATTCGTGACTGGCATCACTGACAAATTGCGCTTGCGCTTCCATATTGTCTTCGATCGGACGAAGCGTCCGCTCTGCAAGCAGATAGCTGAGTAACCCGCCAAGAAGCAGTGTCAAAGTGTTGAGTATGAGCAGCTGCAGGCGTAGCTCATTCTTGCCTTCATTTGCCCTTACCGCAAGGTAATCATCAATATCTTGACGTAGGTAACCACCAGCAAATCCGTCGTGCGGCCGCGGACGATCCAGCTGCTGAGCGCTCACACCGTAGAGCACGAAGCTAAAGCCAATCGACATGACCATAATGATGGTTAGGTACGTCGCCGCCAGTCGCAGCACATCAGCCTTTAGGTGTTTCATGCATCGTCCTTCACCACGTATCCAAACCCACGTACGGTCTGGATAAGCGGCTGGCTCGTAGGGAACTGTTTGTCGATTTTTTTGCGCAGGTAATTAATGAAAACTTCGACATTGTTCGGCAGTATATCGGCGTCAAAATCCCACACGTGGCTCATGATGTTGTTCTTGCTCAAAATGCGATTTTTGTTGCGTAGCAAATATTCGAGGATGGCAAATTCCTTTTTGGAGAGACTCACGGCACTGCCATCACGTGTGACAGTACGAGCAGCCACATCGAGCGCAAGGTCACTGACCGATAGGATATTCGTCGAAGTATCGCTTGGCCGCCGCAGCAAGGCACGAATGCGCGCCGTCAACACGTCGAATGAAAATGGCTTAGCCAAATAGTCATCGGCGCCACTATCAAGCCCCTTCACTACATCACGCGCCTGGTCCTTGGCGGTAAGCATGAGGACTGGCATATGCTTACCATCGGCCCGAAGCTTTTTCACCACTGCGTTTCCGTCGAGTACTGGCATCATGACGTCGAGAATTACGAGGTCGTAGTCGTCGCTTACCGCTGTGTTGTAGCCGTCTTCACCATCATACGCCACGTCAACTGCATAGCCTTCTTGCTCAAGGCCTTGCTTGATTGAGTTTGCGATACGGCGCTCGTCATCAACAACCAATACTTTCATAGCTTTATCATATTATAGGCAGTTTAAAGCAAACTTAAAAATGAGAATCTTAGTCGACGGCATGAGTACGGGCATACTCAGCACGACGCAGCTGCATCAGATACTCCACGGCCTCGGATGGTATATCCGGACGACGACCCTCATAGCCTGGACCCTCGCGCATACCAATCTTGTGCTTAGCCAGGAATTCAAGCAGTGAACCGTAGGGAGCTTCTTTAACCTTACGCCAACCAGTTTGGTTGGTGTAAGCGATCTTGCCTGGATACTCATGGTGCACATCCTGCCCTCCGACTTCGTCAAGTGTCGGGATATTAGCAACCGGTAGCTTAGACGCGTACGAGCCGTTTTCCTTTAGTTCAACTTTGCCTGTAAAGAAGTTTTTGAGTAATCGGCGTTTTGGCAGTTCTAGATCACCAGCATGACCATACGAGTTGACCAGCTGGCTTCCAGCAAACAGCCCTGCCGTCGCAGCGCTAGCAATCGCCACTCCTTTAGCTGCTGAGGCAGCGACTCCACTAACAGACCTTGGCTGATCAAGCAACACACGCAGTAGTGCGCTGCCGCCAAGCAGCCCCCAAAGACGTATATTCTTTTTATTTCTTTCGATGAATTCCTGGCGCGGTGTCCGTTCCAAGTGATCGGCAACCAATTGTGGGTTACGGTTATGAAACGTAACATCGTCATCGTATAGCCCATAGTTGAACAATGCGATGCCGGCAATTCCCATCGGATGTAGCGCAGGTGAGTGTGGGTCACGCAGCTTGTAGCGAACATCATACAGCGATGGGCTCTCGCCAAGTACCGGTACTGCTGCAGTATCACCACGAGGAGCTTCATAGAAGTAGCGTGGCTCCCGACCGTATAGTACGCGAGTAATTTCTGCATCAGTGTAATCTGACTGTGGTACATAAAGCCCGTCAATTAATTGTTTCGATAGCTTACCAAGCTGTAGTACTTCCTCGCGGGTCATTGCGGGCAGGCCAGGATCGATGCCGTGGAAGGTATCGGGCAAATTATAGCGAGCCGCAACATCTGGGTGCGCACCTAGCCACTCAACAAGATCAGCAATCTCAACCGCAGGAAGTAAGTTAGCATCCGTGCACGAATGATGATCCATATGCACCGCTGCCCAGCGTGATGTGTCGGTAAACGGCGCGCCAGCGACTTCAAGCACACCAGTAACAATTTTGCCAGGCTCCAGTGACCGATGCGTTGCTCTCCTATGGTCGAGAATAGTCGTTTTTAGTAGCGGGACAAGAGTCATCGCTCCAAACTGCACCCATGGGCTCCGTAGTATTTCTGTCGTTTTTTTCATGTGACTCCTTCTCGCTTGGTAGTCACTCTATTATACACCGTGCTTAGTCGGCAGCTGGCTCAGCCACAATACTCGCACAAGGCATGCGCTTTACGCTGTCTTTTGTCATATCAACAATAGCACCGTTTACCTCAAGGTGGCTGATGCTACTCAGCGTAACATTGGTACGGCGCTCGACACCACAAGATTCCGGGACCCGAAGACTTGCGTCCGCCAGGGAGCCAAATGCGGTGCTGCTACCACTGAGTAGGTTTGCCGTAACGCTACGGACATTGGCATTGGAAGCATTGAGCACTGCCCCTTCCTGAGCATCGATAGTCAGACGTGCGAGCTGACTGTCGCCGACGAGATCGAATGCTGCTGTCTGGCGTAGTACCACCGACAGCGAGGCCTGAGCTTCATGCATTGTATATAGCAAACCGCCATTTTTCACCTCAACTTGGCTTAGTGCAGGACCATAAACAACGAGTGTCGCCGGCAAACTACACCCCATTGCCATACCCTGGCATTGCTGACCCTCAACAATAATTTCGGTAGAGCTGCCACTTGCCGTCAATCTCACTGATGGTTCAGTGGTTTCGAATAGGGTGCTGTAACGAAGCTCGGCGTGCGGCTTTTCGGCGGTTACTGTGTACTGAACCTCCATACCTGAGCGCGCATCGACAACAAGCGACGTAGTGCCCATCAGGTCCTCGCTGACCGCGACTTGCTTGGTGTGTGAGTTTACCGTTAGACGAGCGCCGTCTCGATCTGCTAGCAGCGCGAACCCACCACCGCCTATAACAGCACCTACCAGCCCAAGTGCGATGATAACCGAGCCGGTGATCATCGTTTTCTTCGTGAGTTTCGCGGTAAACAGTGCGTGGGCAGTAATACCACACAACACAACAAACAGTATTCCTGCGATCACAAACGCCCCGAGCGGTAACCAATAACCATACTCGCTCAAGCGGTCTGTCATTCCCCACACACGCCACCCGCCTACCATCATGCCCATGAGTGCCGAAAGCCCTAGCACGATACTTGCGATGCCAGCCATAATGCGTAGCATAGTGAGCACAATCCGACTGTCGGCTTTGTCGGCCGATACAACAATGCTTTCTTCTTGAAGCGCTTCGAGCGTGACTGGTTTACCAGCCATTTGTAGTCGCTCGGCAGCGCTGCGAGCCGGCGGTATAACAATCCAGGAAATCAAATAGGCAAGTAGTGCCGCGCCGCTCGTCACAATAACAAGCACGATGAAGATGAGTCGCACCAGCACGGTATCAATGCGAAAGTAGGCGCCGAGCCCGGCACACACGCCGCCTAGCAGAGCGTGGTGCGTGTCGCGCATCAGCCGCTTTCCGGTTGCTGTTTGCTTTGTTAGTTCGCCCACCACTTCGTCACTGATGAATTCTTTTGGATCACCCAGCTGCTTCTTCACCGTGTCGACATTTTCGAGTGTAATGACACGCTCACCACTGGTGCCGTGATCGGCCAGTATTTCGACAATGCGTGATTCGATCTCGCGCATTGCGTCAGTGTCGGCACCGAGCGAGGTTTCAACAGCATGCAAATATTTTTCCAATTCCTTTTTGGCGCCAACTTCGATGTTGTAGGGAAGTTGAGCGAGTGATATGCGGGTAACTTCTTTCATAGTGTTTCCTTATAGTTTCTTTAGTGTCGTATTAAGTGCCTGAATGTCTCTGTTCATATATGCCATCACTTCGTGCCCAAAGTCAGTGATGCGGTAGTACTTGCGCGGCGGCCCCTGCTCGCTCTCCTGCCATTCATGTGTCAGTAAGCCATCTTTTTGTAGACGACTGAGCAGCGGGTAGATCGTGCCTTCGACAACCACCAGCTCGGCAGCGTGAAGTTCTTTGATGATGTCACTCGTATATTTAGCCTGATGCGAACAGACCCGCAGCACACAGTAGGCAAGAAAGCCTTTGCGCAGCTGGGTAGCTAAGCCTTCAGCATAGTTCGAGCTATCTTTCATAGGCAGCGTTCTCCATGGGTATTATGTATCATATGGTTCTATGTTATACAAGGTACTATGAATTGTCAATAGGACTAACGCAATGTCTGATTAGCAAATCACCTTTAGCCCTGTTCGTCATGGAAATCGGTACGAAGCGAGTCATTATGATGCTTAAAGAAAGGCTCAAACGTCCATACTTTACGCGTAATAATCATCAGCAAACTAATGAACTGTCCAAACATGCCTACCACCAGCAAATACATCGCCCACTGTGGTACGAGCTCGATCGTTTCAAAGCCTGGAATAGTTACGCGCGCGTATGCTTGCATAAAAATAAGTCCGATAACGACTAGGGAAAATACCACCGTGTACCAAATATAGAACCATAGCAGACTGCTGCGGTGCGCTTTTGCTTGGTCAAAAATCTCTTCAACCTTTTTATCAAGACCGGGCTCAGGCTGCTTAGTTTGCGCTTCTCTGCCGCCACCATCAGACAAATACTTAAAATATTCAATGCCCCGCGAGCTTACCTCAGCTGGTTGCGTGACGTGACCTGTAGCTTGTTTGCGCTCAGACGCTTTTTTATGGGTAGCCCCAGAGGCCCTAGTAGCCATTCCTTTTCAGCCACTCTCTCCTCACCCGAACTACCGATTCCGAGACTCCGAAAAAGTCTGCTATACTCTGATCACTTACAAACGGTTTGTCGACTTTCATAAATACATCTCGAGGCATAAGTAGCGTTTGCGCAAAAAAGTTTGCCTCGGCTTCGTCTTGCATATGCTTCGTCCCATCAAATGGCATATCGTCAATATAGTAGTTGCGTGAAGGGTTGTGCTTTAGTACATAATGCCCAAATTCGTGCGCCAAACTAAAAGTTTTGGAACGCTTTGTCTGGTTGGACTGAATAGCGATGATCGAGCGAGGGAACGTTTTGCTTTTCCTAAAAACTGCACCTTTAACATGACTATTCCCGTCGAAGTCGTCCTCCCTGATGAGAACATCAGGAATAGTATCTTGTATAAGCTTCTTGAGCGGTGCTTCTGGGTATGCCATCCCAGCATGGAGAGTGAGGGCGTTGACTAAATCTGTTATCTCCGCCTGTCGTTGTAGCGATAATCTATTAAGCGGCATGCGTCCTTCCTTTGCTATGTTTATTGTACAGGATAAATAAATTTTACGCCACGCAGCGCGGAGAGATGCCCTCGAACAAATCTCATGCTTCGCCGCCGAGTACTGGTAGATCAAGTGGATCCACGCCAAGCACCCCAGCTAGCCGTTCCAGCTGCTGAAACTTACCGTATTTTATCGATCGATCATCATGGGAATAGAGCCGGTAGTAGTAGTCATACTCTACCGTTTCACCTTTAAAATTCTGCGCCTGCGTCGGCTCATCGATCCGCCGAATATACCAGCCAGGTGGCTGATCAGCAAGCATACGGGCAAGTTTGGCATAGTGATTGAAGCCTGGCATTTACTTGCCTGCCTGACGGGCTGCTTCAAACAATCGCGTGTTCCGCTCGTAGCGCATATGCGCAAAAATCTTGAGTAATTTTAACAGGCGCAAAGCGCGAATACCACGTAGTAGTTCGAAGGTCGTGCTTGGTACCGGCACCGCTGCTAGCAAATAAAACCAGTGGTGACGCAGATACAAGGCACGATCCTTAGCCCAGTGCCATTCAAAAATAAATTCTGCCAGGAAAACGATAGCCGTAGCGACATCGAATGCCTCGATTGCGACCATCTGGCTGTAGGGTGGCTCAAAAAAGTGCTCATAGGCGAGAAGCAAAAGGTTTGCCACCACAAGTGTCATCATGATGACTTCTTTAACTGCCAAGAATTGCCGTAAGCGAAGCGTGCTGTTTATGGTATTCATTCCATCCTGATTATCGCAAGGCTACGTATAACTTGCAATCTATGTGGATGGGTATTGCCCCACTCACCCACTGCTTTGGCTGCACCGGGCAAGGCTTCATTTGCATAGTCATCGACGACAATCACAGCACCCGGAGCAAGATTGGGCGTAATCAGCCGTAGCGAGTCTTTGACTGACCGATAGTAATCGCCGTCTAAAAATGCAAACATAATATTTGGCGGGATGCTGCCAGCACTCACCTCTGTAAACCAGCCTTTATGCATAACCGGCAGCACAAGACCTGCCTTTTTAAAATTGAGTATGAAGTCTTTCTTTGTCGCCAGCAGCTCGCCCGGGCGGAACCAATCCCCCACGGCGCTGCTGTCCTCAGCTGATTTTTCGGGGAGACCCGCAAACGAATCATAGACATGAAATTCAGCCGTGCTTTTGTAGGCGTCGAGCAGCCGACGAATGAACAGTGACGTGGTGCCGGCGTAACAACCGAACTCCACAACGTTTCCCTGCGTGCCACTTTGTAAAAGACGCTCAAGCTCACCAAGCAATACTACCAGTTCATGCTTGTCTACCTGGTTAGAAATAATCGGATACTTTGTGAGTATGCTATTGGTAATCGAAAGCATTCGCCTTCCTATTGGCGCGCCGCGAGGTAGGCGATGACCAGTAGTATGATGATCGCGACGACCACCACAATCAGCTCCAGTACTGTAAATCCTGCTTGACGCTTCATTCTAGAGTAAATTGTAGCATGCTAGCAGTAGTAATACTCATGCTTTTTCGCTATACTAGTGTGCATAGAGGGGACAAGAACGACATGACCACCAACCGGCTACGCGCCTCTAGTGTATTTCGTGTGTCTGTGGCTGCAATCGCTGCCGCAGGCTTTGTCATGTCCCTTCCCTATGTTGCTCAAGCGATTACTGCAATTTCTCAGGGCTATTCGGCCGACGAAACCACGTCGATTGGCTCCATCGTTAGCCTCACTCAAAATACCACCGACCACGTAGTGCTATCCGACACAAACAACAGCGAAAGTATTGTCGGAGTGGTGGTAAACGACGGAACCTCACCGCTTACCCTCAACACTGGTAGCAAAAACCAGGTGCAGGTAGCAACCAGCGGCGTTGTGCCAGTGCTGGCAAGCGATATTAATGGCGAAATTAAACAGGGTGATCCTATTACGGCGTCAGCGGTAAAAGGCGTCGGCATGAAAGCCACCTACAATGCCAAAGTAGTCGGCATCGCGCAGGGCACACTGAGCGGCGTGTCGAAGCAAAAAGTGACTGTCGACAGTGCCGAGCAAGAAATATCTGTCGGGCAAGTACCGGTGCTGGTGAGTGTGAGCTATCACTACAAACAGCCCGACAAAACTATCATCCCGGCCACACTGCAAAACCTGGCGAATACTGTGGCTGGCAAAAAAGTCGATTCCCTGCCCATTATCATTAGTAGTGCTGTTTTTATCATCATGCTTATTACCGTTACGAGCATCATATACAGTATGATCCGCAGTAGCATCATTAGCATCGGCCGTAACCCAATGGCGCAATCGGCTGTATATCGCAACCTTATTCAGCTGTCAGTGGTCGTAATGGCAGTAATCGGGGTATCGGTGATAGCAATTTATATTGTATTGACGAGACTGTAGCGCGATGTTTGGTGGGGATATACTGCTAACCGTCTTCCTGCTCATCAACGTATTTGTAGTAGGTGTTATAGCGACGATCGCTTTTACTCATGCACGGGCGCACTTTAAGTCCGATGCGCCCTCACCCACTGCGCCGCAGGCCATGCCCATACTGCCGCTCGATTCACGGCGCCGGATTCTAGACGAAGCCGAAGAAGATTACCAGAAGATCCTGCGCAAGAACGCCGAAGAGCTACAGAAAAATCTTGAGTCAACAACTGAAAAATTAAGCCGTGAGCTCGACAAACTGGGCGATGGTATCATGAGTGACGAGCTGCGTCTTTACCGTGAAGGCCTCGACGAACTGCGTGAAGGCACGGCCACTAGTATTACCAACGCCCAAGCACTGCTGGCTGAGCACCAGACCGAGATGCGCGAGAAATTTGCTGCTCGCCAGGAAGAAATGGACAGCAAGCTCCGCGCCTACGAAGCCGAACTACAGGCCAAACTTGCTGCGCGCAATAGCGAGATTGAAGAACAATTCCAAAAAAAGCAGGCCGACTACGCCGCCAAGCAGGCCGAAACCGAAGCCCAGCTGGCTCAGCGCCAGACAGAGCTTGAGGCCGCGCTCAAGCAGCGCGAAACCGTACTAGCACAACACCAGGCTGATTTAAACGCCGAGTTTTTGGAGCGCCAAAAACAGCATGCTGCGCACCTTGCCGCTATGGAAGACAAGCTTACCCAAGAAATGGAGGCACGGCGCCATACCCTCGCTAGCCAACTCGATGCGAAACTCGGTGATATGATGGCGGCTTTCCTGACCGAAACCCTGCGCCACAATGTCGACCTGGGCGCCCAACTTCCCTACCTAACCGCGCAGCTCGAAGAGCATAAAGACGAGCTCAAAAAGGAGATTGAAAATGGTGTATAATCTCCCAGCTACCATTAGCTCTAAAGAAGACCTCATGAGTTTGATTATCGAAATTCGTGGCTACGCCAAATGGTTTAACCAATATGTCATCGCCGAAAGAGTGCAGACGCAGTATACTCAACCGCAGCCCGAACTTTCACCCGCTGCCATCGAAATACTAAAGCTCGCGCGTAGTGCTGATGGTATGACAAGCGCCAGCCTAGAAGCGCTAATCGCACAGCTCGAAACTACCAAGGCGCAAGCAAAAGTTATGACAATCACCTTAGCCGCTCCGGCTACAAATGAAGTCAAAAAAGCCCTCGTAGCATGGGCGCGCAGTAATATCGCGCCTGACATCCTTATTAGTTTTCGTTTCAATTCTACCCTACTCGGCGGTATGGTTGTACGGTTTGGCAGCCGGATTTTTGACTGGTCATTCCGTCGAACGATACTTAATGAACGCTACCGATTTGGTGAGGTGCTGACCCGTGTTTGATAACCAAATCTTCCAGCAGCTTGTTGAAGCTGGCAATCTAACTGGTGAGGTTGTGGCTATTAACCGCTTCATTGTCGAAGTGAAAGGTCTCGAGGGCGTACGTATCGGTTCCCAGGTGCTGTTTGATGATGGCCAGCGCGGCATGGTGCGCGAAGCCTATGGCGATCGCGTAATTCTGTACAACATCGACAGTGAAAACGTAGCACTCGGCGCCCTAGCCGTCGTCCAGTTCGACCAACTGCAGGTGCCCGTTGGGCCTGAGCTCGTCGGCCGGGTAATTAGTCCGATGGGTGAACCGCTCGATGGTAAAGGCATGGTGCGTACGGCAAATACGAGCGGTATCTTTACCCCGGCGCCAGGAATTATGGACCGCAAAATGCTCAATGAACAGCTCGCGAGCGGCGTCAGTGCTGTCGATAGTTTCTTCCCAATTGTCCTTGGCCAGCGTATTGCTATCCTCGGCGACAGTAAGTCTGGGAAAAGCACTTTCTTAAGCCAACTCAGCGCCAACCAGCAAGGCACTGATCGAATTGTTGTGTATGTGCTGGTCGGCAAGCGCAAAGTCGACATCGAACGGCTCCTTAGCGAGCTGCAACGTAGTGGAGCGATGGAGCACACGATCGTCGTGCTTGCCAATATTTTCGACAGCCTCACCCAGAGTTATATTGCACCCTACGCCGCCTGTAGTATGGCCGAGCATCTGTGGTACGGCGGGCAAGATGTCATCATCATCTATGACGACCTGAGTAGCCACGCCGAGGCCTATCGTCAACTGTCACTACTGCAAGAAGTCGACCCTGGGCGTGACAGCTACCCGGGCGATATATTCTACACACACTCTAGTCTTTTAGAACGGGCAGGTAAGCTGCTGACCAATGATAAGACCCTCACCAGTCTCCCGGTAGTCCTGACCCCAAACGATGATATCACTGCCTACCTCAGTACTAACATCATGTCGATCACTGACGGTCAGATTATTTTTGACCTAGGCTATTTCCGCAAAGGTATTCGACCTGCTGTCAATGCCGGACTTTCAGTCAGCCGTGTCGGTGGCCAAGCTCAGACCAAGCGTCAAAAACAGCTTTCAACTGCCCTCTTCAAAGCGCTGGCCCATTACCATCAGGCCGAAGAATTCTCGCACTTTTCAAGTCAGCTCAGTAGAGAGACACGAATCGACCTAGCCCGTGGACGTCACCTCTACCAAGCGCTAGGCCAGCCACCAGAGCAGCTTTTCTCACTGCCCGAGCAACAACTACTCCTCGAAACGATTATGAATAACGACACCGATGCCGCTATCGATGTTGCCAGCCTCAAGCAAGCTGTGAAAGGCCGCGGGGTCGATATGCACACCGAAGAAGATTACGACAAACTTGAAGCCGAACTACTGGCAAAATTCCGAGCCGAGATGCTCGCACCGGTGGAAGAAAAACCAGTCGAGGCCGCCCCAGAACAGAGCGATAAAAGAGACAAGAAAAAAATTGAGGTAAAATCATGAGACGTGCCAATATCGTCGAAAAAGATATGGTCGGTATCGGAACCTTGAAGGATCTTACCAATGTCTTTGAGAGTCTCGCAAGCACCCAGGTAGCAAAGGTCAAAAGCAAAGCCCAGCTTAGCCAGGAATTTTTCAACCTGTTGTGGCGCCGCTACACCTCAATTCGTGTTGATCCCAAAAAGCGAATAACGAGTCGTGACACCAAAACAAATGGTCGTAAAGTACTCGTGCTGATTAGTGCCGAAGCTGGACTATCTGGTGACCTTGACATGCGTATGATCGAAACAATGCAAGCGACGTATAAAGCAGCCGATACCGACATTGTAGTGCTCGGTAGTCACGGTGCCAGCCAGTTAACGCAGCGTGGCATCCCCTACAAACATTTTTTCCAAGTCCCCGAGAGTGACAGTTATATCAATGTTGCACCAGTTATCGATATCGTAAGGCACTACGAGAAAATCGTTGTGTATTATGAGGAGTATATTTCACTCGGTCAGCAAGAAGTTCGTAGCATCGACCTGATTAGTCATGTACAAGATATGAGTCAAGATGCCGAAGAGGGCACCATGACAGACCTCGACACAATTTTCGAGCCAAGCCTCGATGAAATTGCTGATCAGATGGAAGAAACCATGATGAGCCTCGCACTTAGCCAGACGATCTTACAAAGTGGCCTAGCCCAAGCGGCCAGTCGCTTCAATGCCATGACGGTTGCCGAAGATCGCGCTAGTGAACTGCTGGGTGAATACAAACTCGAATATCACCGCGCCAAGCGCAGCGAAAGTGACCGGCGATTACGCGAAGTACTCGTAAGTATCAAGAAAAAGAAGCGCGAAGCCGCGGCGGGGGCGCGCTAGTGGAAGACTATGTCGGTATTATCACGACCTTGCGCGGTCTGACGGTTGAGGTACAGATAGTTGGTGCACGACCGGAAGTAAAAGAACTGCTGACGGTCGAAGACCACCCCGAAGTGTTCCTCGAAGTAAACTTTTTCCGTGGTAGCAAGGCTGTCTGCCTGAATCTCAATAACAACTCGGTGGTACGCTGCGGCCAGCGGGTCAGTCGCGGTCACCGCAAAGTCAGTGTGCCCGTTGGCGCGGCGACACTTGGTCGTGTGTTTAATGCTCTTGGCGAGCCGCTTGATAAAGGCGAAGTCGTCACCGAAAACCTGCGCGTCATCAGCGAACCAACAGGCATGCGCAGTTACCGTAGCTCGGCCAAGCTTGAACTGCTCGAAACCGGGCTTAAAGTGATCGACTTTCTAACGCCGTTTGTGAAAGGCCGCAAGATTGGCGTCATCGGTGGTGCTGGTGTCGGCAAGACCGTGCTCACCATGGAAATGATCCACAACGTCACTATGGACAAAGGCGGCGATGGCACACCGACTAAATCGCTGTCTATCTACTGCGGCGTTGGTGAACGTATCCGTGAAGGTAATGAACTCTACGAAACTCTCAAAGATACCGATGTGCTCAAAAACACGGTGATGTTTTTTGGTCAAATGGACGCGACACCGGCAATTCGTAGCATGGTCGGCCCGGCCGCTGCGACAGCAGCCGAGTACTTCCGTGACGAGGAGGGTAAAGATATACTGTTCTTCGTCGACAACATTTACCGTCATGTTCAGGCTATGACCGAGCTGTCGACAAACCTTGGGTTAATCCCAAGTGAGGGTGGCTATAGCCCAATGGTATTTAGCGACCTACGGCGCTTGCAAGACCGCCTAGCTAGTACTGAACACGGCACCATTACCAGTGTGCAAGCAATTTACGTGCCAGCCGACGACTTAAGCGACCCAGCCGTGCAGGCGATTAGCCAACAGCTCGACAGCGTGCTGGTGCTCGATCGTTCCATTGCTGAGCAAGGTATTCGCCCAGCGGTGAACCTGCTCAAAACTACAAGTTCGCTGCTGACGCCGAGCATTGTTGGTGAGCGGCACTACCACCTGGCCGAGCGTGTGCAAGCGATTATGCAAAAGTACGACAGTCTCAAAAACATCATTGCAATTGTTGGCGAAAACGAGCTAAGCCCCGCCGATCGTCAGGACTATCAAAACGCCAAAAAGCTGATTCAGTTTTTCAGCCAGGATTTCGCTGTCGCTGAAAAATTTAGCGGCAAGCCTGGCGAATACTTTACCCTAGAGCAGACGTTGTCGGGTATTGAGGAAATTCTGCAAAGCGGCAGTGAGTCGAAAGACAAGGTGCCAGCTGAACAGCCAGGTCCCTCCCAACCCACTGACAACGAGACCGACAAAGAAGTGACTGGCAAACCAGCCGTGCCAGAAGCTGCCCATGAGTAAGACTGAAGCTCCTGTGCTACAAGTAGTCGCGCGGGCACCATTTCATGTCTATTACGAAGGACCTGCCTACAGCTTAAGCGCCACCAACCGGATTGGTGTGTTTGATGTATTACCGGGGCATGCCGACTTTTTTTCGATGCTTGTCCCCTGCACTGTCACCATCGATACCGAGCAAGAATCAGTCAGTTTTGAAATCTACAGCGGTATGCTAACAGTGAAAAACGATGAAGCCATGTTGTTTGTGAATATGTAAGGTTACTGTACAACAACATAGTCAAACGCATAGCCACCGGGCGCCAGCGCACCATCAGCACTAATAGTAAAGCCTGTCGACGTGCGATTGATGTAGAGGCCTGGTACTGCACGACCAATTGGCGTGACAACGACACGCGGCGTGCTGGCAAATCGCTCGGCAAAGGTAATAGTGGCGAGTAGGCCGCTACCAGCACCGACACCCGTGTTCACCGCCACAGTACCACTCGTATCGTTGCCATCAAGCGATACAGTGCCGTTGCTACCTGCACCCCCGCCGACACTGACACCTGGCTTGCCGCCAGAGCTGATCAAATGGCCCGCTACTGTCAGGTTCGACACTTGGAAATTGCGCACCGATAGCGTACCGCCAATCGCCAGATTACCAGCCACATTAAGGTTATTGTTGATAGTCGTTAATTGATTCACCGTCAGCGGCCCCTGTAACCTCGTGGTACCAGCTACCTGTAGATCCTTACGCAGATTCAGTGTCGACACCGTGCCATCACCGTTGACATTGAGCTTTTCCAGCTGCACATCGCCTGCTTGCAGTTTAGCAAGGCTAGCGTCGCTAGCGGTAAACTTATTATTAAGCTGCAATACTCCCGCGACTGATAGGTCTCCACCCATCACTACTTTGCCATTAAAGGTGCTGTTGGGACCGACGACAAGCTCGGTTTCGGCATTTCCCACCGGGTTGCGACTAACCCCTAATTTATCGAGGGTACTAGCACTGATTGTCACACCGTTCTTTACCTTGGCATCCTGGGCGTCGGCGTTGTTTTTCATAACAACTGATAAAATAACAGCGTTGAGCCCTAGAATTAATGCGACAACCGCCAGGCCAATGAAAGTGGCTTTGTGCGAAGGGCGATAAGCGATACGGCGTTTCACTGCAGTAGCAGGCGCATGGTCGACATGGGCTGCCATCGACTGCTCAGGGGTCGCAAACTTAGCATCACCCGTATCTTGGGTGGTGAGCAGTTCTGGCGCTGGTGCGGCGCTACCATCAGCTTGTTTTGGCTCTTCGCTCATGTCTGTTTCTCTTGTTTTGTATCCAATTCATAGTATACCGCTTATGGGGAAAACTTGCAAAATCCTTACGGTTCACCCACAATAACGGCATGGACCCAGGTATGAAACTGCGGCGATTTGTTTTGGCATGCTTAGTGTGCCTAACGCTTATCGTACCACCTGCACATGCCGAGACGTTGCAGTCCAACAACTATAAATTCGATGAACCGACGGTGGGGGCCGGCAGCCTGACCCAATCAAGCTCATCAAGCTATATTGGGCAATCCGCGTTCGGTGATTTAGGAGTTGGCAACTCGGCATCGTCGAACTTCCAAGTTAATGCCGGATCAAAAACTAGTCCAGACCCCGTGCTGAGTGTTGCAGTCAATAATGCGCTTATCGACTTTGGTACATTTTCAGCTAACAGTGCGTCAACTGGAACTGCCACGTTCACTGTTATCAACTACACAAGCTATGGCTACGCCGTGCAGCTGACCGGCACACCACCTTCACATAATGGGAGATCAATCAACGCCATGACAACTACCAATATCTCTCAGCCTGGCATTGAGCAGTTTGGTATCAATCTTGTTGCTAACACATCGCCAGCAAGCTTTGGCGCTAATCTCGACAATGGCCAGTTTGGCTTTGGACAGATTGGCAATGGGCCTAGCTCACCAAATTATGCTGATTACACGACACCTAATGAATTTCGCTATGTAGCTGGTGAAACTATCGCCAGTGCGCCAAAGAGCTCTGGTAAGACCACTTATACTATCAGTTTCCTCGCCAATGTCGCGGGCATCACCCCTGGCGGTACTTACACTAGCTATCAGACACTGATCGTGACCGGTACCTATTAGTTATCCACAGGCTGCAGACTGATCACGCATAGTGATATGAAAAATATGGTAAAAATTGTTGACACACTACAACGCTCATGGTAATATCTCTGGTAGAAACCTTAACAAAAAAACAAAAATCCACCATGAAAAAACCTATATCCACCACCATACATCGCGCGCTTAGCGTGTTTTTGCTTGTCACAGTCGTAGTGGCGCAGCTCGCGTTCCCTGCCAACCGAGCAAGCGCCGATCAGATCGTCACAAGATCACTTACTCTGCAAGCTGCAGATACCAACCCAAGCGGGCTTAATGGTGGTTCTCGCCCCAGTGGTGCGGTGCCAAATATCAACTCGAAAGCAAACCACGTATTTACCTTCACACTTCCTTCGGTGACTGCCACGCCGGTAGGCTCAATCAAGTTTGAATACTGTACCACTGCGGCTGACGTCGGCGCATTGACCTGTGTTGCACCAACGGGGCTCGATTCAACAACAGCGACACTCGGTACCACTTCTGGTATTACTGGCCTTACAAAGGTTAACGGCGCATCGGTTAATGTTTACTACCTAACCCGTTCACCGGGCTCACAGGCGGCTGTGCCCGCGAATACTGCCGTCACGGTCAATATAAAAGACATGATTAACCCTTCGGTACTTGGTACATTCTTTGTCCGCATCTCAACATACAACAGTCTTGATACCACTGGCGCTGCTATCGACCGTGGTACGGTTGCCGCTAGCACCGCTGACCCAATCGAACTAAGCGGTGTCATGCCCGAATCGCTCGTCTTCTGCACTGGTGCGACCGTTAGCACCGATACTGGCCTGCCATCTGGCGTGCCAGACTGCTCAACAGCGACCGATGGCATCATTCAGTTCAACAAGCTATTCTCGCCAACCGACACCGCGTATTCACTATCACAGATGGCAGCCAGTACGAACGCGGGCTCAGGCTATACTATCACCGTCAATGGACCAACGCTTACTTCTGGTAGCAACACGATTGCTGGTATGGCAACACGCGGCACTCGCGTACGTGGTACTGCACAGTTTGGCCTGAACCTTGTTGCAAATAATGCTGCAGTCTCAGCCGGCATCGAAACTGTTACCGCCCCCTTTACTATTGGCAGTTCGGCTGTCGTCCCAGCACCAAACGGTACCAACCTTCGTGGCCAGCCAACTACCGACTATGGCGTGACGGACGAGTTCAAATTCGTTGATGGCAATACTGTGGCGCAAAGTGATGATGGCAGCCTCGGTGCCTCTGATGCCCAGATCTACACTGTCAGTTACATCGCCAATGTGCCAGGTAGTCAGCCAGCTGGTACCTATAGCACTACCCTTACGTACATCTGTACCCCTACTTTCTAGCATATCCATTCCCGGTTTCTCCAAGCTGCCACTTATCAACAGGTGGTAGCTTGTGTTAGCGAAAGTATTTGACCAAGCTGTCTTGCTTATGGTACACTGCGGACATGAAAAGTGTGAGGGGAGTTGCATACGTTTTAAGTGTGTTGCTGGTTGCGGCGGGCGTCACTGTCACTTTGCAGTCGGGACTAGCCAGTGCAGACCAGATTACGTCTCGATCATTAACATTGATCGGTGTTGGTAATGTCGGTGGCTCTTTGCCTGGCGGCAATGTCAACCACAAGCTGACGTTTACCATACCTACCCTTGGCACCGCACTCGGTTCAGTGCTCTTTGAATATTGTACTGTTGCTTCCAAAGTCGCCTGCACCGCCCCGACTGGTATGGATGCGTCCATCGTCACTGGAGTTACGGATACGGGCTCCGCTGTCACGGGCTGGTCTGTGCATGCATCAACTGTCAATAGTGTCATCGTCAAACGTGCTGCCGCGTCCAACCCAGCAGGCGGTGCCTTAGTCATCCAGCTCAACAACATCAAGAACCCGACAACGACCAACTACACCTTCTTCGTCCGCATCAGCACATTTAGTAGCCTGGACGGCACCGGTACGGCCATCGACACCGGTTCGGTTGCAGCCAGTACCGCTACAGCGATCCAGCTTAGTGGTGTTATGCCCGAAAGTCTCATCTTCTGTACCGGCGGCACAATATCGATGAATGGTTCAGTACCTGACTGCACAACCGCTACAACTGGTGTCATCGAATTTAACCAACTCTTCTCCCCCCAAGATACCGCAATCGCAAAGTCACAAATGGCCGCCAGTACCAATGCCTTTTCAGGATATGTTATCACAGTCAATGGACCAACCCTTACATCGGGTACCAGTACAATCACCGCTATGGCGCCGGGAGCGGCCGATGCTCCAGTGGCTGGGTCTAAGGGTTCTAACCAGTTCGGTCTCAACCTTCGCGCCAACACAAACACTGGCGGTCCCACCGGAATTAGTAGTTTTCCAGGCTCGAGTGCAGATATCAACCCCGCGCCAAATGGTACAGACCTACGCGGCCAGCCGGCATCTGACTACAATGTCGTGAATAACTTCAAGTTTTCGACCGGTGATGTAATAGCTGGCAGTGACAATGGCGGCACCGGCCCGACCAATGGTCAGTTATACACTATCTCATACATCGCCAATGTAGCCGGTAACCTGACCGCAGGTACGTATAGCACCACCTTAACGTACATTTGTACTCCGACCTATTAGATCACCATGAAATATAGCTTATCCATTATCACCACATTGATTGCAGGCTTCACGGTCACGCTTTTTACAACCGCACTGGTAAGTGCAGTTGACCCGCCAGCCAACAATCAACAAGGGCTAGCGCTTGAAATCGCACCACCCGTACTCAACTTTGTTGTTGATCCGGGCGAAACCATCAAATCGGAGATTGCAATCCGCGATGTGTCAAATTCAGCGCTGTTCGTCACGAGTGAGATTAATGACTTTACTGCAAGTGGCGACGAAAGCGGTAATCCACGAGTGATTACCGACGATGCTGAGCCCAGCCCCTATAGTCTTATACCGTGGGTAAGCAAGTTTCCAAACCTTACCCTAAAGCCTAAGCAGCTCGAAAAACTTCCGCTCGAAATAAAAGTACCAGCGAATGCTGCACCGGGCGGCTACTACGGTGTGGTGCGTTTCACTGCAAGTGCACCAGCAGGCACCACCAGTAGCGTGTCGCTCGCACCGAGTCTCGGAGCGCTGATTTTGATTCGCGTCAAAGGTGCGGCAACTGAAAAACTAACGATTGCTGAATTTTATATGGAAAAAGACGATAAAAAATCGACATTTTTCGAAGAGATACCGTTTAATTTTGTTGAGCGTGTCAATAATGAAGGCAATGTGTATGAACAACCTGTCGGCACCATACTCGTCAAAGATATGTTTGGCAAACCAGTCGTTAATATCAATGTCAATAGCGAAGCGCGTAATATTTTGCCCAAGAGTGTTCGCAAATTCACTCAGCCACTCGACAAAGCTGCACTAGGAACCGGCTTCCTGTTCGGACGATACACTGCTGAGCTGAAGCTCAACTACGGCGATAAGCTTACTACAACTCAAACTCTCTCATTTTGGGTTATTCCTTGGCGACTTATCCTTCTGATACTGTTCCTGCTCACCGTCGCTATCATCGCAATTCGTGCGGCTATCCTGCGCTACAACGAACGCCTGCTTGGCCGCTCTCGCCGCTCCCGCCGTCGCTAGGCAATAACAATTATGGTATACTAGGCACATGCTTAGGAAGCTATTGAAGCTGACGCATCACAAACACACAGCAAAAGTACGACCACACGAACATACCTCATATGTACCGCTGGCACTATTACTATTTGTGGTCGGTGTATGCCTCACTACCTACACGGCAACCGCTTGGGAGCGGCCAGGTCCGGCCGCTGGATCGATAGGTATGTATGGCACCGTACCCGGCAAGCCACCAACCACTGCCGCAGTAATCAAAACACCAACCAGCGGCCAGCGTTTTAGCCAAACCCCTGTGGTCGTTTCGGGAACCTGTCCTAAAGACACGCTTGTTGAGTTATTTAAAAATGATATCTTTGCCGGTTCGGCAGTGTGCTCCAGCGACGGAACGTTTAGTTTTGAGATCGATCTACTCATTGGCCAAAATACACTAGTTGCAAAGGTGTTTGATGCCCTCAACCAAGTCGGCCCGGACTCGGGTAGTGTGGTGGTTTATTTCGACGCGCCCACAGGTACTGGCAGCCCATTTGCTCAGCTCAATTTCGGCGGCCCACAACTACTCCTCAACACCGATGCGGTATTCCGTGGTACTTTCCCAGGTAAAGAAATGACAATTCCGCTCGACATCATCGGTGGCCGCGCACCATATGCCATCAACATTCAGTGGGGCGACAGCACAAATAAAGTAGTATCGCGGCCCGACAACACCAGCTTCCGCACTGCCCACACTTACCAGAAAGCCGGCACCTACCAACTATCGGTCCAGGCAACCGATGCTGACGGGCGTGTTGCCTTCATCACCGTAGCTAGTATTGTTAATGGCCAGCCCGACCCTGACGCCGCAGTAGCAGCTACCACCAAAGAAACGACTAATGTGCTACTGGTACTATGGCCGCTATTTGCTGCTACCTTCGCCGTGGTAGTAAGTTTTTGGATTGGTGAGTGGCGCGAAAAGCGTCTACTCGAAAAGCGCGGCCTCTTGTTGGCAGCCTAGTTTTCCACAGGCCTGTCAAGCTTTTATATAAAGTACTTGCATAATTTACCATAAGCATGTATGCTAAGTGAGTAAAACCACGTGTGTGAGAAACAAAAACGGCTTTACAGCACATAACAAAAACAAAACACCACCACACAGCCTTACGCGCTGTGTTTTTGGCGTACTAACACTCAGGAACTGCTCTCCCTGGCCACATCTTGGTCTCACGGGTGCTTTTATTGCACTCCCACGAAATTGGCGAATATCGGAGCCGGACCCACCATTAACACAAACACCACAATCAGCTTGGCTGGTGTGCTAACGCGCATACTATTTGTAGGCGCCCTTCTACTGGGCGTATTTGGTGTTGGCATTTTTGCTGCACCAGCTGCGCACGCGGCCACCAACCAACAAATGAATTTCCAAGGACGTCTGTTGAACGCCCAGGGTGCTGTTGTGCCCGACGGCTACTACAACGTCCAGTTCAAGATCTATCAAGACGGCACCGGCACTGCTGCCGGTAACCCTGGTGGTACTTTGAAATGGACTGAAAGCTGGCTTAATACTTCGAGCCAGGGCGTTTTAGTTGTCAATGGCTATATGTCCGTGCAGCTGGGGTCTATCAATCCGTTTGGTACTCAAGTGGACTGGAACTCCGACACCTTGTGGCTGAGTATGAATATCGGCAATACCAACACGACATGTACGCCCTTCACAAGCTGTTCGCCTGATGACGAAATGCTCCCTATGAAACGCCTCTCTTCAGTTGCCTACGCGATGAACGCCACCATGCTTGGTGGTCGTGACGCTAGTGGGTTTATTCAGAATACGACAACTGTACAGACTGCTAATATCGCAGTGCAGAGCGCCAGTGCTAGTAGTGTGGGCGCGGTTGTTCAAGGCGCCTCGGCCCAAACAGTCGATATGTTCAGACTGCAAGACAGTGCCGGAAACATCAATGCTGCTTTCAACAATACCGGCAACCAGCTCACCCTCGGCCGCATTGCCACCAGCGGCACGGTAACCCAAGGTAAGCTTGTGTTGAGCGATGGCACAACCGATGGCTACAGCCTAACGCTTCAAACTAGTGTATTGACTGCCAATCGAACCATTATCTTGCCAGATTCAACTGCTGCCACCGACACAATTTGTCTTCAAACCGCCGCCAACTGCGGATCGGCTGGTGCAACCCGCCAACTAGACAATCTCACTGGCGTCGCTATCAATGCCAGCCTCACCCCAGGAACGGCCTATGCGAATACTATCGACATTGGTTCAAGCACCTACACTTGGCGCAACGGCTACTTTGGTGGTGCCGTGTACGCACCGGCTATTCGCCCACTTACGGACAGTGCTACCGCTCTAAAAGTCCAAAATGCCGCCGGCACGTCGGATGTCGTCACTGTAGATACTACAAATAGCCGAGTTGGTGTCGGTGCAACCGGGGGAGCACCAACGACGACACTCCAAGTCGCCGTCAACAATAGCGTCACATCAAACCCTCAAACCCTCATCGAGCAAAAAGGAACAGGTGATGCAACCTTGCAAATTAAGACGCCTTCCGAATCGTGGTATCTAGGAGCTGACGCGAGTGATAACTCAACCTTCAAGATCAACTCGGGCCTTGCTGCAAGCAGCACGAGTGTATTTGGTAATACTACGACTGGAACAGCAACTGACAACGACGACAACGGCCGACTCGAAGCCGGTCTGTACAGTTCTGGTGTAAACGGAAATGTTATCAGCTTATCCGTTTATATGACTTGTCCGATCAGTGCGTCACCCAACAACCAGTTCCGAATGGGTCTTTTCACTAATAATGCTGGTACACCCGGTACCCTGCTTACTCAGAGTAGTGCAACAACACTTGTAAACGGTTGGAACGCTGTAAGTGTCAGCCCAACAGCAGTGACAAGTGGTACAAGTTACTGGATCGTTTATTTCACTAATGGTACCGCCACTAACCAAAACTGTTTTAGGACGACAACTGGTGGTGGAACAAACGTTGCTACATGGACCAACAGCGGACAAACGTGGGGCCCGCTCCCCTCTAGCTGGCCAGGTAATGCATCAGGAACACCTACAAATGATTTGCCAGCTTTTTACGCAACAGTGCAAACCTCATCTACCTACGATTCGTATGGAGCCACCACTTCTTTACTCCAACTCACTAACACCGGACGGTTGACCCTTCGTAATAGCATCGATTCGACGAGCGCATTTAGTGTTCAAAATGCCGCTCAAGCGAGTGTCCTGCTTGCTGATACGACAAATAACCGTGTCGGTATAGCCTTAGCAAACGGCGAAACCGCATCATATGACCTCAGTTTCGGCGGTGGAACTGATCGGATCATCGGGGTCAATACAAACACGAGCACAGGAGCGGGACGCTCCCTAACGTTACAAGGTGGTGGTGGTAACGGCACTAACCAAGCCGGTGGTGCGGTTAACATTATCGGTGGCGCACCAACAGGTTCAGGGGTGCGAGGTGCGGTTAACCTCCAAACAACCGTCAATGGTGATGTCAATATAGGAAATGCCGGGAGCGCTGCTAACACCGTCACACTGACTGCCGGTGCAACCAATGGTATTAAGCTTGTTTCGGACAAGATAATGGTTGGTAATGCCACCACCACAACCACTATCCAAAAAACTACACAAACCACTGCCGGCCAAGCTGGGCAGCAGCTCACCATCCAGGGTGCTACCAGTGGTACAACTGGAGTGGGTGGTGCAGTGCTCATCCAGGGTGGTAATAGCGCAACTGGTACGACTGGCGGCAACCTCACTCTGGCCGGTGGAACCGGTACCACATCAAACGGTCTTGTTATACTCAATACGTCAGCCTTCCAGACGATCGCCAATGATGCCAACTGTTTCCCAAGTGGCACTGAATCAACCTCATCATCTGGATGTACTGTCGCTCAGACATCCGTCAACAACTATGCTTCTGTCATCGTCGGGTTTACCCAGGATGGACAAACAGCAACCCTCCCAGATCCAAGTATTGCAACTGCTGGACGCGTCGTTTACGTGACTGCATCAAATCTCACAAAGGACTTTACACTGAGTGTCAATGGTGGCGGCCAAGGCAATCAGATTGCAATGCGTAAGAATACAACCGCAACGATGATCTGGAATGGCGCTGATTGGACGGCTGCGGGTGCATCGAGCTCGACTACCCTCCAGGCTGCCTACGACAACACACTCCAGAGCGCCGGTGGCGCCGAACTCGTCGTCAGTAAAACCAGTGCGACCAATGGTCTGACCATTCGTGATAGCTCTACCAACCCTGTGAATGGTACGCTCCTCAGCGTCCAGACAAAAAGCGCGGCAGGCTTGCTCCAGGTCAACAGCAATGTCACTGAATATGCCAGCAATGCCGGTGCAGAGACTGCTGGTGCCAGTGCCACAACCTTCCCGGCCAGCACTTGGAGTAGCACCGGTACTGCCACGGTCACCCGCCAAAATGTCGCCGGTAGCTATATCGCCACTGGTCAAGGTTCTGTATCGATTGCCGCAACCGCCGCTAACAGTGGTGCCAAAAACCAACTCATCAATAGCAGTGGTAGCGCCGCCGCCTTGACAGCCAACACTACCTACAACGTCAGCTTCACTACTCGTCTCACCAGCGGTTCAAGTACGTTTACAGACCTCAACGTGCAATATTCGGCTGATGGCAACACTACCCTCCTCACTGCTTGTGGTGCCACCTCAGCTGTCAACACAAGTATCTGGACCAAGGTCAACTGCACCTTCACGACGCCCGCTAGTGGTATCACCAGCGGCAACGCGATCCTCATTCGCCAAACTGCCAGTGCGACACGTAGCTTCTACGTTGACAATCTCAGTGTCACTATTGCCGCTGACTATAACTTTGCGACCGATGGTAGCGTGAATGACTCAGGCAATTACGCTACCAACTGGCCCAACTCTGGCCAGGGTACCGTGACGAGCTCCCGCATCACAAGTGATGGCAACGACGCTAGCGACAGTGCACAAGCTGCCGTCACCACTGGTGCTGCCAACGCCGGCATCCGCAACAAACTGTCGTCGAACCCACTGAGCTCGACACTCTACCGCGTCACCGTTTATGGCAAACTCATCTCTGGCGCCGCATTTACCGATTTTAAGGTCCGCTATAGCTATCTTGGCAGCACTTCAACTACCGCTGGCGACTACGTCGATTGTGTTGACTACAATACACAGACGCTCGTCACCACTGCCTGGACAAAGGTCACCTGTTACATCCAGACTGACGCCAATACCGCAACTAACCCCTATGTCTACTTCGTCGAGGCCGCTTCGGGCGTACGCACCTTCGCTGTTGACTCTTTCAGTATGACGCTCGCCAGCATCACGACACCAAATGTTCAGGTCGGCGGTGGTATCAATGGTGGCCCAACCACACTCTTCACACTCGACAAAGGCGCCAGTGCGCCCATCGCCAGCAACAACGACGCTTTGCTCGGGAGCATGTACTACGACACAACGCTCGGCAAGCTGCAGTGTTACGAGGCAGACGGCTGGGGTGCTTGTGGTTCGAGCCCGGACAACATTGTCACTATCAGCCCAGAGTATACCAACGCAGTGCTACACGGCACCGGTATCGGCACCATGACGAGCGACCTCTGCTCGGACTACCTCAACATCAACGACGGCAGCGGCAGCCCTGCACAACCAACCATTTGCGGTACCAACGAGACCTACAACTTCTACAAATGGACCAGCCCGCAGGCGACCGCACAGACCTATGCAATCTACGTTACTTACCAGTTACCAAGTACCTTCAAAGAATTCAACTCAGGTCAGACATCGCTCATGGGCCGTACCGACAACGGCAGCAATGGTGGTTCGGCGACGGTGCAATACCAGATCTACCGCAACAGCGGCACAGGCCTTACCGCCTGCGGGTCAACCATCAGCGTATCGACCGGCACACAGACTTCGTGGCAAATCGGGAACGCAACCGGTGCCGCCGACCCATCGACCTGTGGCTTTGCGCCTGGCAACAGTATCGTCTTCAAGATCGACATGACTACCAGCAAAAACGCCAATGCCTACGTCGGTAACCTCAACTTTGCCTTCAGTAACAAGTAGTAGCCCCATCTCGGTTATGGTACAATAACAGAGAAGCTATCTTAGTGGCAGTAGAGAGTATGAAGAGAAAAATACGAACCAAACATGAAGCATATTCGCGCGGCAACTGGTGGCAGGCGCTTGTTGACCGTGTTCGTTTGTTGCAGCGACGCTGGATTAAATCGACACAAGGGGGTAGGCGGTATTTCGTCATACCCGTGCCGACTCGCCGCGGCCTCCTGCGTGCCGCTATCGCCGTAGTCGTTTTGGCGGCGGCAGTGATCATCGGCTCCCAACTCTATCGTTACTTTGGCCCTCATGATTATCGTGTAAGCTCAGTTGACAAGTTGCTGGGCACCCCCAGCGATATATTGGCTAAAGACTTAACATTCGACAACGAGCAACAAGTCTATACCTTTGCCCATGGCAGTGCCAACACGAGCCAATCAAAACAAACTGGTGCGACGCTTGTCGCTGCGCGGCTGCCTGTTGACGCCAGCAAGGGCCTGACGGTCACTGACCCAAACTACAAAGTCGATCTTACGATGTCGCCGCACGCATCCGTCGCTGCTGGTAAACAAGGTAAAAATCGCGTGGTGTATCCATTCCGTGACCATAGCGGTTGGCTGATCTACACCGCCAGCGGCACCGGCGTCAAAGAGGATATCGTCTTGACACACGCAACTGGCGATAGCTACCAGTTATCGTATAAGCTCACGCTACCTAGCGGTACCGAAGCTCGTAAAGAAGCTGATGGGAGTATTGGTATCTATGGTAACCAAGTTTTTATGAACAATATCACGGCCGCGACCGATGCCGATGCGTCGCTCCTCGAAAAAGCTCGTGCAAATGCCGCAAAAAACCTGCTGCTCTTTGTCATCCCCAAACCAATAGTTATCGAATCAGGTCGACAAATTTCGGTCGTAAAAGCCGAGTTTGAACTCAACAAAACCACGCTGACCGTTCGAGCGACGGGCCTCGCAAAAGCCAATTTCCCGCTTTCCATCGACCCAAGCATTTACATTGTCACCGCCCAGCAATTTATGAATGGTAACAACGAAACCAACATCGACTTTGACGTGGCCGACAAGCTGATCCGTAAGAGTCCGACTACTGGCGCCCGCTTCAATAGCTGGAATGCGACGACGCAATTATCGCAGTCCAACTGGGCAGGCGGTACCGCTATCGCCGGTGGCTACCTCTATTCAGCCGGTGGTATTTCGCAAAACGGCCAAGTCTATACGACACAGGGAGCAAGTAGCTTTACAGTGCCAAGTGGCGTCACCTCGCTCACTGTCAAACTATGGGGTGGTGGTGGTGGAGGTGGGGCTGGCGGCTCAGCTGCTGCCGGTGGTACGGGTGGCGGGGCTGGTGAAGCAACTGGCACGATCAGTGTTACCCCCGGAGAAACCTTAACTGTCTATGTTGGTGGTGGTGGTTCAGCCGGTACTCGCAACACTGCCGGTGGTGGAGGTGGAGGTGGGGCGTATTCAAGCATTTACCGAGGCACAACAGCGCTGGCAATCGCTGCCGGTGGTGGAGGTGGTGGTGGTGGCCGTAACTCCGCCGGTAACACCGGTGGGGCTGGTGGGGCTGGTGGCGGTACAACTGGTGTTGCTGGTTCAACATCTGGTGCTGGTGGTGGCGGTGGTGCTGGCACCCAATCAGCTGGCGGCGCAGGTGGTACCGGTGGGACAAATGCCGGTTCGGCAGGTAGCTCACTAACTGGTGGTCTTGGTGGTGATGGCCGCACCAGCGGCACAACCGACGGAAGTGGCGCAAGCGGTGGTCTTGCTAGTGGTGGTAACGGTGGTGGAGCTATCGCGACCAGTCGTGCTGGTGGAGGTGGTGGTGGAGCGGGTTACTTCGGTGGAGGTGGTGGCTCAAGCTCATCAAGCGGCTCTGGTGCCGGTGGTGGAGGTGGTGGCTCAAGCTATGGCACAGGCCTCACGCTTAACGCGGGGAGCGGTGCGACACCGGGCAATTCAGCCGATGCCGACCGCGCCGGTGCTGGTCAGGGTGGTAACGCAGGAGCAACTGGTAGTACCGGTACTGGCGGTAGTAACGGTATCGTCGTGATTAACTATGGCGCGGGCGGCACGACGCCAACGGCCGCTGTCAACTGGATGCAGCTCAGCACAACCGATGGCACCCTCGTGAGCCCTAATCCCGGTAATGGTAGCTGTAGCGGTTGGTGTACCGACGCGGCCTACAATTTGCCACAAGCGCGAACTAATTTCAGCATGGTGGCTTACAACGGCTTCTTATATGTCGTCGGCGGTTTCAACAACGCCGGCTCTCCACAAAGTACCATCTACATTGCAAAACTTGGTGCCAGCGGCGAGCCCCAACTCTGGAACCCAACTTGGGACCCAGCAACCGATCCAAACAAAACAACGTGGAGCTACTGGTATACCGACACCGGTCTTAGTACCGTCCGATCTGGACTCACCGCTATCGCCTACAATAACCGTATGTATATCATTGGCGGCCGCACCACCGGCACCACCGTGGTAAATACGGTTGAAATCGCCGACATCCAGCCGACTGGCCGACTTGGCTCGTGGAGCACTTCGGCGACACTCCCCTACAACCTTTACAATCACGGCTCCTTTGTCTACAACGACCGCCTCTACATCGTTGGCGGCGCTAGTTCGGTCGGCGGTGCGCCGCTCAGCACCGTCTATTTCAACAAGATCAATAGCACCGGCACGCTCAATAGTTGGGTTCAAACGACGAGCATGGGTAGCGGCAGAATGAGCAATGGCGGTACTTTCACCACAGTTTGGGGAGCCTACTTGTACACCTCGGGAGGCTGTGGCACTGTCAACGCCAGCGGATACTGTACAAGCATCCTGTCCGACTCAGATGTTGCAAGTATCAACGCCGATGGAAGCATCGATACCTGGAATGCCATCGGTACCCTCAGCGACCAGCGCACGGGTCAAAGTCTTTTGGCTTGGCGTAATATTATTTACCATGTCGGCGGCTGTACGACGCAAAATACTACGACCGGTGCCTGCACAACACCGACCAATGCCGTTTCATACGGCACGATCAATCAAGATGGTGATGCGAGCACAGTTGGCGCGTCAGTTGCGAACGGTACAGCGCCGTGTAGCGGCGGATCACCAAGCAGGTGTAATCTACCGGGTACCACTTACATCGGCAATATGCTCACAGTATCGTTTATCTCAAACGGGTATCTTTATCTTATTGGCGGCTGCACCAACAACACGTGTAGCACAACCCTCAACACAACCGCTTATGCTGCGATTTCCTCTACCGGCACGATGAGCAAACCCACCACGTGCCCGGCACCACGGACAATTCAAGGTGGCATGTGGTGCGTTGACACTACCAACACGACTCCCACCAATATTGCCGCTGGCAGTCCTGTTGTCTTCAATGGACGCATCTACATTGTCGGCGGACTCGACGGCAGTGCCAATACCAATGACTTGCTACGTGCCGACATCAACCAAGCGGACGGCAGCCTCGGTACCTGGTCAACCCAAACACTGACAGGTCTTGGAGTTAATAGCGTTTCGTACTTGTATTCATTCGCCCGCGCAAATCCAGCCGATGCAACCAACAATCCCGGTAATCTCTATATCCTCGGGGGGTGCAGCTCAAGTTCGAGTGCGGGATGTACTGCCTACAGCCAAAATGTCTATAAATGTAACATCCAGGCCGCCGGTACAATCGCCAGCTGCACAACTACTGGTCAGCAGCAGATTGGCATTTTGCCAGGCGACACTGCTGCCGGCCTTGGTATTATGAGCGGAACTGTCTATGCAAATTATATCTACCTCATTGGCGGCGTTTCACCAAATCTTGTCGACCTCAAAACCGTCCGCTATGCCAAAATCGATAGCAACAACAATATCGTCACTGCCGGAGCCGGCGGCTGGACCGAATCACCCTACCAAATGGCAGTCGGCCGCCGCCGCTCAGCGGCGTTCGGTTACAACGGCTACCTCTACGCTGTCGGCGGGTACGAAGCCGTGATCGGTGTCCTCGCCGATATCGAATTTATCAAAATTGACGTCAGTACCGGCGCGCTCGTGAGTGGCTGGGTTGTCTCGGCCGTCGAAATCAACCAGCGCTGGGGACTGACCGTACCAATCTCCAACTCCTACGCCTACGTTATCGGCGGCTGTACAGCCGGTGCTAGCCCAGGCGGCTGCACAACCCGTACCGACGTCATCCAAACTTTTCAGATATACAACAACGATAGCGGCACACCCGCTGGCTACACCAACGCCGCCAACACCTACGCTACCAGTCCTAATCGCCTAGGGGTGAGTAGCGTGGTTGCAAATGGTTACCTATACGCCGCTGGGGGGTGTACGGGTACGTCTGACTGCACATCACCAACCGCAGATGTGTCGTATGCGCAGCTCGACGCCTATGGCAACATTGGTAGCTGGACTAGTACAGCTTCTCTACCTAGTGCACGTGCATGGGGCAAGCTACTTGTTGCCGGTGGTTCACTTTACTATGTAGGGGGCCAAGACACCAACGGTGCCAGTCAATCGACCATCTACTACGCCACTCCATCGACAGGCAGTATACCTAGTTGGTCGACCACTACTATTAGTCTACCCGCCTCGCGCACACAATTTGGGGCAGCGGTCTGGAAT
Source organism: Candidatus Saccharibacteria bacterium (assembly GCA_016700015.1). Taxonomy (NCBI): domain Bacteria; phylum Candidatus Saccharimonadota; species Candidatus Saccharimonadota bacterium. Next base: position 965,144 of record CP064995.1, on the reverse strand, counting down.
AATCGTCTCTATGTCGTCGCTGGTAATACTGGCACAGCTAACCAAGTAATTTATAATACCGCTGGAACTGCCAGCTACACAGTACCGACCAGTGTTTCTTCATTGACCGTGAAGGCATGGGGAGCTGGGGGTGGCGGGGGTGGCGGAAGTGGTAGCACTGGCGCGGGCGGTAATGGTGGTGGGGGTGGCTTTAGCCAATCAACGATTACCGTCACTTCTGGTGAAACACTCACTGTCAACGTCGGAACGGCTGGCAAAGCAACCGGTAATGGTGGTGGGGGTGGGGGCTTTTCGGCACTCCTACGCAGCACGACATATTTACTGCAAGCAGGTGGTGGGGGTGGGGGCGGTGGCGCCTTTGGCACAGCAGCGGGTGGTAATGGTGGTCCAGGTGGTGGCGCGTCGGCGACAGCCGGCAACGGAACGGCTGGCGGTGGCACTGGCGGTGGTGGCTTCGGTGGTGGTGGCTTCACCACTGGCGGTACCGGCGGAGCAGCAGGTACAACAGGTACAGCTGGTAATTCAGGTGCGGCAAATCTTGGTGGCGATGCGGGCGGCTCAGCGGCAACCTGTCCAACTGCCGTTACTACTCGTGGCGGCAACGGCGGCACTGGCGCGGGCGGTAGTGGAGGTAGCGCGGTGATATGTGTCGGTGGTGGCGGTGGTGGTGGCGGTGCCTTTGGTGGTGGTGGCGGTGGTAGTGCTGCGTCTGGTACCAACCGTGGTAGCGGTGGTGGCGGTGGTGGCTCAAGTATTGGCACGACCCAAACGGTTGCTAGTGGCACAACTCCAGGTAATAGCACTGATGCAACGAGAGGAAACGCCGGTGTTGGCGGTACCGGCACGACTACAGCTACCGGCACCAATGGCACAGATGGCACGGTCGTGATCGGATATGGCAATTACACTGATACCGCGACCGTCTATGTCAGTCCCCAACTCAACAATGGTGGTGACATCACCGGCGCCTGGTCGACGGCTAGTACCAGTATCAACGTTGCTCGGAGCGGAGCTGCCGTGGTCGCCTACGCCAACAACTTATACGTATTTGGCGGCTTCGATGGCACCAATTACTTGAGCGATGTCCAATATGCTCAAATCGACAGCGGAAGTAGTATCCCGGCAAATGCCGGCCTTATCACTGGCAGCTGGACCTATACCACCAGCCTGCCGAAATCATTGTCGCAAGCTGATGCCGTCGCGGCAAATGGATATATTTACCTAATCGGCGGACGCGATAGTGCCACGACGTGCGCGCCCAGCACACTCCTCGCACCAGTTAGTGCCAACACGACCATTGCCAGCGGCAACAACCCGACCGGCGTCGGCGAGTGGTCGACAACCAACCAGCGCTTCACCGGAAACCGCTACGGTGCTGCCGCTGCCTATAGCGACGGCAAACTCTATGTGCTCGGCGGCGGATGCGGCACAACCGTGAGCTACCCCGCTTCAGCCAACACTGTCCAGCAGACCGCTCTGCTATCTCAGCCTCAAGTCGCAAAGTACTCCATCATGATCGATACCGACTCAGATGTCTTCCCCAATGCCTGGCTGTTAAATGGTGTCGACAACTCTATCGGCGCTCGCTGGCAACTCAAATACCGCAGTATGGCCAACCAAAACATTACTGCCGCTAACCGCTGCGCGACTATGAGTACGTGGGGCCAAGAAACAAACTTCGGTAACGTCACACTTGGGACGCCCGGGTCGTACGTGGTGAAAGATGGTAGCGGCACCGACATCAAATGCGGACGGTATTTCTTCTTTAACGTGACTGTTGACAGTTCGCAGGCCTTTGGCTACCCCGATGACGTCAGCCGCGGCCCGACCATCACCGACTTGACACTCCAGTTTACCGCCGACCCAAGCAAACGCCTCATGCACGGGCGCACTTTTACTGGCGGCCTCCAAATGCCCGTTGATACACCTTATTATAAAAACTAAGGAACCATGATAGACTTTACACCCCGAAGAATCAGCCCCAAAGAACCATCCATGCCCTCGTATGGATCGCAACCGCATAGGCCGGTCAAAAAGCAACTGTACCAAACGCCACGACGCAATCTCATCTCAAGACTGCGAGTGGTTGCCGCCTGGGTGCGGCACCATCGCCGCATTGTTATCGGACTTGTCTGTATAGCTGTGGCGTGGTTTGCAATTGCACAACTAAACCGGCCAGCCTTGCCCTCAACTTCGCCACCGCACTCAAACCAGACACACAGCATAAGCAATGGCTCGCCACTCGAAAAGGGAACACCCAGCTATACAACCTACCTTCCCAAAGGCAAAACGATCGAACAACTGGGGGGCTGGACGCGCGTCAGTCCGTCGTCTAGCAACCCAGTCTACGCTTACACCGATACAATCGGTGCGATTCAACTCATCGTCAGCCAGCAGGCTATGCCTGACTCATTCAAAGACGACCCCGAAGATCAGTTAAAAGAGCTGGCGCAAAACTATGGCGCCAACGAACATATCACTGTCAACAATCGCACCGTCTATGTTGGGACATCTTCAAAGGGGCCGCAATCACTGCTCTTTTTTATCGACAAGACACTACTCCTTATTAAATCTTCGACCAAACTGAGTAATGACCAGTGGGTGGCTTATATCGCCGCCTTGCAATAACACCGGACACTAGCGCTGAATAACCAGTTCGCCACGCATATAACCAGACGACCCATTGAGTGCGCACGTAATGTTGACCGGCCACTTACCCACCGGCTGCCCCTGCTCGACTTTCCAACTCCAGCGAACCACCCCATACTCGTCAGCAGTCTTTGGCATCAGTCCGGTATCAGTACTCTTAAGATTGTCATAAATCACTTCAATGCTGCAGGCGGCTTGCGGTAAAGTACGGATACTGGCCGTTGCATTTGACCCAGCTGTAATAGGACTTGTCAGCTCAGTAATATACACACCCGTCTTTTGATTTTTTGCAATCGGCACTGGTTCTTTTATAACATTGGTGACCTTCGGTGCAGGGTCAGTTACTTTTACGTCCGCCTGCTGGCCTTGGTACCATAGGTATACCGCTATTAGTATGGCGCCAACTACCATAATAGTCGCTAGCGTGATAATGACCGTACTGAGCACCCGGCGGCGTTTATAGCGCTTCTGACCCTTATGGGTGGATGGCCCGCCCTTTAGCTCGCGCAGCATCGCTACTTCTTGGCGTAGTATTCAGCAATCGATTTGCTGACTTTACCATCTTTGTTGAGATTTTCGTAAAACAGAACTTGGGATTTATCGATGACCATCTGATCATCTGGCCCATGTACTTCATTGCCGAGCTTAATGAGCTGTACGTCGGTGTTTGTGGCACTGGTTTTCTGTGGGTTATTAGAATCACTTGCAGTCTGATTCTCCTGAAGGTAGAAGATTTTGTTAAGTTTATAGGTATCACCGCTCACTCGACTTAGCTTGCCAAAATATACCTGGCCATTCGTCAAGAATACCGCCTGATACTTTCCAGTATCAATCAGTTGACCCTGTGTGAGTGTATTGTATCCCCAAACACCTGCGGCAAGCACGCCCAAGAGCACAACGACTATAACCGCCTTCATGAGCCAGCTCTTCTTGGCCTTTTCAGTCACTCGTGGGCTACGCGGTACGTATGAATGCTGTGGTGCGGCAGGCTCAGGAACTGCCATTTCGGGTTCATGATGCGTAGCTGGTTCGCGGTGTGGTACTGGCTGGCGACTGCCACGCCCAGAAAATGTCTCCATGTAGATCTCCCTATATGCTTACTTGTAGTACATCATACCATAAGTGGTATGGGCTGCCAATACACCATAGGAGTCATCGTCGTCAAATTGATTTGACTAAGTGTCTATTTTACACTATAAGTCTATCTGCTATAGTAGTGGTATGAAAGAACGTAAGATACGCACACGACCTGTTTTGCTGAGCGGAAGCTACAGCCCTGAATTCACTAAAAAGGTTGGTGATTACCTGCATCTGCACGTCCACGATGTACGGCTAACTCGCTTTGCAAATTCCGAACTTAAAGTCGAGGTACCCACAGTACGTGGCGCAGACGTGTTTGTGTTTCAGTCTCACGGTGCATCTGTTAATGAACATCTGGTGGAGCAAGCAGCTATTATCAATGCTGCCCGTCGCGCTTCAGCACGAGATGTTACTGCTGTCGTTCCCTACCGCGGCTATGGTAGGGCCGATCGACCCGATAATTCTCATGAATCCTATATGGGTCCGCTCGCCATGCGGTTTCTGGCGATGGCTGGTGCGAACCGTATTTTAGAAGTCGATCCTCACGCAGGTCAATCGGCTGGTTTTCTAGCAGACTTTACAACAGAGTACACTGCTATCCCCGCTCACCCCGCCATCCAGGATTATTTACGCAGTTTAATAGATGGCGGTGACCCGGACGATGTGGTAATCGTATCACCCGATTCGGGCCGTGCCAAACTCAACCGTCGCTATGCGGCACGCTTTAATAAACCGCGGGCTATCATCGACAAAATGCGCACTGGCGCTAATAAAGCAGAGGTTATGGCGATTATCGGGCAGGTGGCTGGCATGCGCTGTTTTGTCATTGACGATATGATTGATACCGCAGGCACGATCGTCGAAGGCGCCGAGGCGCTCATAAAACAAGGTGCCAAGGAAGTCACTGTCGTCGCTACCCACGGTGTGCTATCTGACCCTGCAACAGAACGCTTACTGCACGCCAAAAGCAGCGGAGTAATCGCGCGAGTGGCCGTTACCGACACGCTCAAACTGCCCTCTCATATGCCGCCAGAGGAAATCGATGTCATTAGCGTCGCACCGCTCGTCGGCGAAGCCATCCGCAGTATCTACCACAACGAATCGGTATCGGCAAACTTTGTATAGCGTTTATGGTATGCTACGTATATGGATGCTGCAACACTTCAATCTCTCCTCGATAGTGCCTCGAAAGACTCTTCTTCGTCAGGCTCGCTCAGCTCAATGTTCGATGTCAAAGCTTTGATAGAGCCACTCATGCCTTACCTGATTGCACTGACAATTATCTCCATTATCATTACGTTCCTTTACCTTGTCAGTCTTATCGAAAAATGGCGCGCCAACAAAGCGATTATCGAGTCGCGCAACATCTTACGCGAAATGAATGAGCGCGACAAAGCTCGTGGCGCGCCTGTAGCCCCCTTGCCAATAAAAGAGGCCGCACCTGTCAGTGCGACCCCTGTCGATGCTCCGTCTGTTACACCCTAGCCAGTTCAGGCACCGGCATCTCTACGCCTACATCATCAAGCGAATCTAGGTCGCGCATATCAAGTTCAAACCTAATGAGTGCCAGCAGACCAGGGATTGCTTCTTGCCAACGCGTGATCTTACGCTCTCGCGCTTCAGCCAATTGAGCTTCCAGCTCTGTTTGGTGCATACGAAGCTCGTCGGATGTAAGGTCGGTCGCATCTGCGAGTCGCTCTTTCCTGCCGTGTAGTGATAGTCCTTCTGCCATGGTGGCACCTCATTTCTTCCTGCGGTACTTTACAGACCGCACTAATGTTGTTTGGCTCGGGGGGAAGGTTTCGAACCTCCATTACTTGCTTCAAAGGCAAGTGACCTACCGCTTAGTCTACCCCCGATTAAGCGATACATGAGCTACTATTTTGGAACAAAAAATGCCGCTTCTTTTCGAGTGAGCGGCGGGTTAATGTTCTGTTTGTTTTCGACAGCTTCTTAAACAACCGCTCGGCGGTGCGTGAGAATTTGTTGATGACGAATAGCAGTCATACCCCTTTTATACAGCACTTACAGGTAATACGCAAGCACTTTCTTGCTATATCTTCAAATCGCGGTTGCTAAAGCTTAGATAACTGATGATGAGTACTATGGCTGCGAGTAATAGTGAGATCATTACATATGTAGTGTCAACTTGCTTCGCGGCAAGTATATCACGGGCCGCAAAGTAGCCGAGTGGTGTCAATTGTTTTAGCCACGCAAACGAACCCGATAGCCCTTGTAGCACGTCGGCGATGTAGCAAACTAACACCAGAGCAGCGACACCCACTGTTGCCCGTTTTGGTTGGCGCAGCACAGCCGCAAACCCTACGCCAATACTGAAGAACAGCACTTGGATGACAAGAATGGCGTAGTGGAACGGCACAAGATCAGCGGTAGGTACGCTCCCTTGGTTCACTGACGCAATCGAGCCATAGGTCGAAGCGGCCGTCACCGCAAATAACACAGCCATAATCACCACACCGGCCAGTAGCTTCATCGTCAGCAAAAATGCCCGCTGCCGCGGCTTCACATACAAAAACTCTGCGGTTTTGTCACGCTCTTCCTTTGCCACGAGGTCCGCTCCCAACATGCCAGCGTGGATTGCAAGCATCACTGCGATGAAGATGAAGCAAATACCGTAGTAACCCGCAATTGTAGTGAGGTCAAGACCGGTCATCCCAAACACAGCCTGGAGTGTTGAGGGCAATACTTTCAGAAGGTCCTGCGAAGCTGCTGCGTCGGTCGCCAGTGCTGCATACTTTGCCATACTAATATACATAAAAATAATCATGACTACACTCCACGCAATCAGGTGGACACGATGAGACCGTAACTCGCGGTGAAATAGATTCATATGGCAGCCGGAATATCCTTTCTGGTGTAGATAATGTAGCTGATACCCACAAAAATGATAGTGAGCGTTATGCCATAGACAATATGGGCCGGGTCGTAGGCGCTATCAGTGACGATTTTTTTATAATCGATAAATCGAAACGGCGTCATCCAGCGCACTGCATCATCACCAACAATCATGCCAAAAATTGCCAGCAGGAAAAATCCGAAGCTAACCCCAATCGCGAGTGGTGTTACGGATTTAAGTTTTCTCACTAATTGACTGAGTAGTAGCCCTAGGCCAAAAAACCACCATTGAATAAGCGCAAATGCTCCCCAGAACAGCAAGTATTGTGTTCCGTCAATATCGCCCGAACCGAATGCTTTTGCTAGTATATAAGCACTCACAGTGACCACAATTTCCGTAACAATTAATAGCCCTAAGCTCGCCGCTACCTTCTCGCCATACACCGCAGTGCGGGTTTTTGGTTTTGATAACAAGAAATCAGTCGTGTTGGTAGCTGGCTCTTTGGAAAGAATACCGAGCCCAACTACCGTCGCTTGAATGGCGCCAATGAGGGTGACAAACGGAAATACATTGCCAAAAAACCCAAAGAAACTAAATAGCCGCAGGTCACCACCCATACCAAGAATATGATTCATGGCCGCTGGAATGTGCTGAAGTGTCTTTATTAGCTGATCGGCATCACTGCTAAAAGCAGGGTAAATCGAAAGGTACATCGATGTCAGCGCCAAAATCGCAACTATCCACAACGCTGTCGTGGTGCGAGCCGCTCGCAGCTCAAAACGCAGCACGTTCATATGCTACTGCGCTTTCTCGTAGTAATGCATGAAGATCTCCTCTAGCTCGGGTTCTTCAATCCAGGCGCTACGTGGCTTCAGCCTAGCGAGCAGGCCGAGTACAACATGCACATCGCCGCGATACAAGAAACTTACCTGTCGCCCCGTGACTTGGACATTGCTAATTCCAGGCAGCTTCAGCGTGGCTTTTTGTAGTTCGCCGCTAGGTTCAAAGCGACAGCGCAGATAATTATTACTCCGAAGCTCGGTCATTTTTTCAACTTTCACAAGTCGGCCATCTTTGATGATGGCTACACGGTCACACATTTTCTGAACTTCACTCAAAATATGGCTACTGAACAAAATCGTCGCGCCACGTTTGTTTTCTTCGCGTAATAAATCAAAAAATGTTTGCTGCATGAGTGGGTCAAGCCCGCCTGTTGGTTCGTCTAGGATTATAAGTTTCGGGCTATGCAGCAGTCCTTGTACAATGCCCACTTTTTTCTTGTTACCATAACTGAGATCATCGATTTTTCTATGAAGATCGAGATTGAGAAGCTTCGCGATCTGGTTCATACGAGCATCCATTTCTCGCCTTGGTTTGTGATAAAAGCTGGCCGAGTAGCGCAGGAGATCAATCACTCGCATGTTGTCATAGTAAAACACCTCGCTTGGTAAATAGCCTATTTCTTCGCGAATTTCAGGACCATGAGTAACGATGTCTTTGCCAAAAATCGTTGCAGTACCACTAGTCGGTTTAATAAGCCCTAGGAGCGTACGAATTGCTGTACTTTTCCCAGCCCCATTTGGCCCGATAAATCCGAAAATTTCTCCCTCTTCGATTTGCAGGGAAAGTTTGCTGATACCTCGGGCTTGTCCATAACTTTTGGTTAGCTCGTGCATTTCAATAACTGCGCTCATAGCCTGATTATACACCTCGGTAATCGGCGGCAACACTGGGCAAGCTGCAGGTGAACGTCGTCCCCCGGCCGAGCTTAGAAGCAACAAGTAGCTTGCCATGATGACGCTCGACGAGGAGCTTGGCCAAAAATAAACCCAGGCCCGAACCGCCTTCTTTTACCGATAGTTCGTTGCTTAGCCTGCCAAATTTTGTAAATAGTTTAGCGATATCAGGTTCTGCGATACCGACTCCCTTGTCGGCTACGATAATAACCACGCTCCGCTGATGCTTCTTTACAGTGATAGTAATCGAACTATCGTCATACGAATACTTAATGGCATTGGAAATCAGGTTTTCGAGAATCATTCTGACGTACCGCGCATCCCCGTGCACGGTCGCTGATGGCGCCAGCCTAAGCACGGGAGTAATCTTTTTGCGGCGGATGTCACTAGCCAAGGCTTCGAGTACTTCGTGTACAAGTGGAGCGACCGTCACTGCCGTCATGACCATTTTTAGTTTACCAGCGTCGGCTTTGGCAACATGCAACATTTGGTCAATAATCTCAAGCTGTCGCTCATTTGCATGGTAGGCTTTTTCGGCTATCTGCTGCTGATCGGTCGTAAGCGGTCCCATAAAGCCTTGCTTTAGCATACCAAGGTACTGCTTAACACCACTGGCTGGTGTGCGCAATTGATGAGATGTCAAAGCAAGAATATCATCCTTCGCCCGTTTTACTTCTTGGTCCATGTCGCTACTAATACGACGGAGACGTGCGATTAGCAAAATATACATAATACCCCCTGCAATCGTACTAACAATAACGCCAAGTAGGAAAATAGTCGCAGGACCCGTATAGCGCTGCAGAACTGATTGGTATGACACCAGCTTTACCTGCCAGTTGCGGTCAAGTATGGCCATTTGCGCGTCATCTTCGTACTTTACACGCAATCCATTACTTGGTTGGGTCTGAAGGTAGGTGACTTGCTGTGTATCGACATCACTAAGAGTAAACGACATATTTCGTAAATTATCCTCAGAAGCAAACGTATTGGCTATGATATCGCTCGGGCGCACTGCAATATAGACATAGCCTGTCAGTGCTGCACGACGCTCTTCGATCGTCGTTGGGACAGTCACGGTGCGATACATTGGATAGTACAATAGAACACCCGTCTTGGAAGGATCGTCCTGGTCTTGGACAAGGCGCACGGGAGCCGTCATGGCTGCATTGGCACTATCACGTGCATGTTCCATCGCCATACGCCTCACCGGCTCGGAAAACATGTCGTAACCCATTGCTCTACGATTGCTGTCATTCGCTGGTTCAAGATACACGATCGCAGTATACATGTCTCGTTGGTCTACTGGGTGAACAGTATAGTCGGCGAGTCCAGGATCCTGACGTATAGTCTGCTCGTGACGAGCAATATCTGTTCCGGCTACCACCTGCGCATAGCCTATGCCAAGAATTGCTGGATAATCTTGAAAGGTCCGGCTTTTCTGTAAGTACTCACGCCATTCATTCCTGCTTAGGTCTGGCCGCACTGCGAACACCGCCGATGCCGAATGAAGAAGTTGCTCGTAAGAGTGGAGCTGTGTAGTAAGATAGGTCCGTACTGCTGTCGTTTGCGCAGTAGTCGCTGCCTGCTGATCACGCACCGACTGCTGTGCGACAGCCATGGACATCACGTACGACACAACAACACCAACTAAAACGACTAGAAGCGCAAACACTAACTGTGAGATCTCATGGTTGGAAGTCGGTGAAATCTTTTTAATCGAAGTTTGGATCGTCTTGCGCATTGATCAATTTTTCCCTTTTCCTGTTAATCATATCATAGCCCCACTGTGGACACCTCGCGCGCGTCACACAGGCCTAAATGCTTCACTATCACTACACGATACAGTTCAGCATTCGCCGCTTACAGACGACAGTCACTCGCTCACCAGCAGCCAGCGGATAGACTTCTCCGTCAAGCTGGATCGTGGTTGCCCGCAGTACCGTAAAATCAAACCTGTTAGCGCGTGGTGTGACGTCAGTTTGTCGAGTCACCGCCTGCCAAATGTGTGCAAGTAATCTTACCAGCGAGCCCGCTTTCACCCTGGTTATCTCAAACAGTCCATCGTCGATTGCCGCGTCGGTGGCAAGCGTGAGATACTTTGACATTCGACCGGTATTACTAAAAACAACATGGTCGTACTGTCTGACTTTACGGCCTATCTTCAGTTTTACAGACCGAATACGAAACAAATGAGTGATGACTAACCACGCTTCGACCCAGGTATTGAGCTTGGCTTTCGTGAGCTGCTCTCCGATCTGCGGCGTCATGCCCAGCCCCACGTATGAGTGGGCCGAGTGTTGCCACTGGCTCGTTGTGACCTGCACTATATCAATCGTATCTATGGCTGAGCGTTCGATGCGTTTGATCGTATCGCCGTGGTGCACAAAGTGATAATGGTCGTTAGCATTGCCACTTGGCAAAACGCCCGTCACAACCGTGGGGTTTTTCGACGAAAGCACACCGTTAACAACCTCGTGGTACCCGCCATCGCCGCTCGATGAAATCACCATCCCGTTTGGATGAGCATCAGCAAACGCTTTTGCCAGTGTCACCGCGTGTCCCGCATGCTTGGTGGGTTGCAGTTTCACCGTCAGCCCGACGCTCTTTAGCTTTTCAGCAAACTCGCGGGCATTTTTCTCACCATCACCAGTACTGTTGGGATTATAAATAATCTCGACAATGGTAATCGGTCGTATATTAGTTGCCTTCATAGCTGCACTATAGCACCACGAGCGGCGAGATTGGTGTGATCAATGTCACAATTTTGATGCTCAGCGCTTACCCTTTATATAGTATTGTTGTAGTAAGCGGGTCTTTCGAGCAATAATCTCACTCGGCTTCTTCCATCCGGCGGCGGCGCTCATCAAGCGTCTCGCCCTTGTACATCCAGTAGTCAGTACCTGACACCACATTTTGGTATCCCAGCACTTCTTGAGCTGCAGCCGAAAGGCTAGTAGGGGCACCGCGAAATTCGATACTTTCTGACCCGGTGCGACCAATTACGCGCGCCGTGACCGATTCATCGCGACTAAACTGTAGCTCGGCACCAAGCGGAATACTGACCATATCGAAGTTAAATCGGCTGCGTTTTTGCCTGGCTTCATTCAGGGCCCGTTGATCCTCCTGCGAGTCGACGATATCATGCCGCGGTGTGATGTCTTCTATTTGCGCCAGCTTGAGCGCCGCCACCACGCGTTCAGGATCGATCGCAAAAAATTCCCGTCGTGGGTTCGTGCGGTTATCGCCAAATGCGTCATGAAGCTGGTGCTCGACAAATCCAGCATCATGTACGGTACAAGCATAATAAGCAGTAAATGGCATCGGTACACTGGTCGAAGCGCTCAGTTCGCGAATACGTTGCTCAAGGCTGGTCGTGGTTTTGCCAATTTTTACATAGCCTGGCATCGCTTCGTTCGTTAACACATATATAATCTCGCTCATACCAATAGTATACGTGCCACCCTGCCCGATTACCACTGCCGCATTCTCATAACGCATTCTTTGAGTTAAAATCGGTACCATGCAGGACAGATCACTCGCTCAAGGTTCTATTCACAGAATCCCCCAAGACTTACGTGCCATGCTCACCACAGATGCGCGTTTCCACCATGCATGGAACGATATCACGCCTCTAGCCCGAAGCGAATTTATTTGCTGGATCACATCAGCCAAAAAACCCGAAACCCGCACTAGGCGCATACATGTTGCTATCGACAAGCTCTCGCGTGGCGAGCGTCGCCCATGCTGCTGGTCGGGGTGTCCGCACCGCACAAAACCAGCACACGGCTATATTCGTAGATAAAAATCATTACTGTTGTACTTATAACATCATTTTCTTATCTTTAGTTGCTATTCTGTAATTGTGTGGCTCGCTCTACTATCCTATAGTGGGAACTACCTAACAAGGAGGTGCGTATGAAACTTTATAAAAAACTAACACTAGTGTTTGCTGTCGTTTTGATGACGGCTTTCTCGCTATTTGGCGGTGACACTGCAAGCGCATGGAGGAGTCCATGGCAATATAGCTCTTGGGGAGCTGCGTGGATAGGTTTTGATGATACATGGCCTTCTGGCTGGTTTGCTTTTGGTGAGGTTGATGATATAAAAACCGATGGCTACTGTGTCGAAATCCGACTCAGGGTGTCTGGTCAATCATGGCCAGGTACGCTTGCCGATAGCGATTATACTAGCTCAGGGAAGGCAGTGTCTTGTGGGCCTATAGTCAAATGGACTAATGTTGATCCAAATGTTCCTATAGCCGGTGCGCGTATGTATAGGGGCAACGGAAACTACCTTACAATCTTCGGCAGCTAAACTAGGGTTGTGTAGAGATAGCTCGGTCGATTAGACCGAGCTATTAATTTTCACATTACTCACGTCGCGGTAGCGGCACCAGTACACTTGTCGTTTTTCGATATATTTCCCATTCTCTTTTTTCAGATGCGCGCTGCTCTGCAAGTGGGATACCCGACACATAGCAAATCAAAATTGTAATCGTAGCAGCACCCATCAGTCCGACCAACCAGAGTGGCGTGGTGACTGCCATCACTGCAATACCCCACCACATAGTAATCTCGCCAAAATAGTTCGGGTGCCGAGAGTAACGCCACAGCCCCGACTGCATTAGACTACCTGGCTTGGCGGTACGTAAAAAGACTGTCAGCTGGCGATCGGCCCACATTTCGATCACAAACCCCACTGTCCATATCACCAGTCCACACCACACCAAGGTTGTAAGTGACGGCTGGTAATGATGAATTATGGCTACTGGCGCACTCACCATGACCGCAAGTAGCGCCTGTACCATAAAAATCCTTGTCAGTACCTGTAGTCGCATATGTCGCCGAGGCCACCGCGCCACCAGAGTAGTGTAGCGTTCGTCCTGACGGCTCGTGCGCACAAAACGCTGGTAAATATGGAGCGATAGTCGGGCAGCCCACACCAGTACCAGCCCATCGACCAGTAGCACGCTTGGTGCAAGTGTGGGCCTGTGGATCTGCATGGCAACAACCGCCGCAACGAACGTCATCCCCCAAGCAACATCGACGACGTCGACCCTGCTGTGGCGGAGGTACTGTGCATATGCCAGCAGCTGAAGGCACAGTGCCCCGACCAATGCCGCCACGAACATAGGTAAAATATCGCCTAAAACCATTTGTGCACCACGAGATAGGCGATTGATGCAACAACGGCTGTCAGCGCCATCCCCCACACCATATCTATCACCACAATCTTTGTGCTAAATCCCTTGACTACCGCGAGACTAGTTAGATCATAGGTCGCATAGGCAACAAGTCCAAAGAGTGCACCATAGCCAGCCGCATAGGCTAGCGATCCCTTAGCCAGCGCGGGATTGATGACGAATACCACCACGCCAATGACATAAATCACGTAAAATAGCAGTGCTGGCACCATGTTGAACTTTTCAAGTAGTATGTTCCCCATTTCGCTGTAGTACAGCCGCTTTGCAATGTAGCCGAGCCACACAAAATCCAATAGTCCCATGACCCCACCGGCTACTAGTAGTTGCATTACATATCGCATATACACTCCCTTTTTAAATTATTTAATGATAAAAACTGCGCACCCATGTATCCCAGCCCCCACGCAGTGCAGCCTGCGCACTAGTATCTGTCACCCCAGGGATCTGCTCGAACACACTAGTTGACTCATCGAGTCCTCCCGCTAGGACTGGAGAGGCCTGGCGATACACCTCACGTGCAACCTCGAACGGATTGTGGCCTTTGCTCGCAAGGTAATAGAACAGTGAGGCGCAGGTGCTATACCATGCAGCGCCGTCGCTGCCATAGATCTCCGTCTGACTTGGTTCTGCCACAGGAAAAATCGGCTTGGTGTGGTGTGCGGCATAGTTTGCAAAATTAGCTTTCCGCCAGTCTGTCTCACCCTGCGTGAACATACCGTCCGACATACGAGCAATACCCTCGATGGCGCACACTCTTGGACGAGCGCCGATTGTAGAGAAATACTCATAATACTGGTGCGTCCATTCGTGCACTGCGATACCGGCCACAAATGAGTCAAAATCACGCCCGTAACTGTACTGCCTGAGCCCCTCCACATCTCTCATCACCGCAACCCCGCTACCGGCAGCATTCTTTGGTGCTGCAATGCCATCGAGCGATGTGCCACGGAATGCTTGGCCAATGTCAATAGCCGGAAATACATTGGTCACCGCCAGTGATTCACTGATGACAGCGTATTTACCGTCGGGTCGTTTGAAATAGTTCTGGTAGGTTTTGAAATCGGGGCTGACAAATATCAAATACGACCGTACGTAGCTGCTGCTAAGATTATCGAGCTGTGTCGTACTATATAAATGCTGAAAGAACACAGCAGCCAACTTTGCACCAGGCATCACCTGGCGCAGTGCGTCTGCGGTACCTTTAACACCCACAACCGTCACATTACCATCTTTGATTGATTCGAGGTCGGCATTGTCCCATGGCGGATTATCGAGTCCCTCCATGGTGGTAATCACAAACCCACCGTGATAGTTTGGACCGGTGTTGATCGTTAGCCGATAGGTCGAGGTTGTGGTAACGGCGGGTTCGATTGTTTTTCCAGGTAATGCAGCAAAGCTCATCGCACCTGGCTTAGCGGTGCCCGCAAGTACCTCAAGCGTATGGGTCTTCGTACTTGTAGGGTCGTAGTACTGGAGTGAGCCATCCCGCTGGAACACCATACCACCATAACTATAGCCAATTACTTGCATGTTGTCGTACCAGCGGGCCAGTGCTTCACGACCCTGGCCAGACGCGTAAGCGAGTACGTCATCACGTTTTTTCTCGCTAATCGCGCGCGTCAGCCCGCTGAGATCGATCAAACCTTGCTGATACGTCGCCTTCGTACCCTGTGTGCTCTGGTACCACGAACGATACACCAGTAGCCCGCCCACAATAAGGGCTACCGTCAGTAACCCACCTGCAACCATTACTATGCTACGCCGCTTTGATCGCGCACTATTTGTTGCGTCATTGATCGTGTTGTCGCTGAATAGATCTGCCATTATTTTTGTACCCCGCTATAGCTAACACCACCCAGTACGTAATGCCCAGGCTGGGTAGCATCTGCCACAAGTGTGCCGGTGAGCTTCCACTTTGTCTGTGGTGAATAGTCACCGAGTGCTTTCGGCGTGAAGTATGGGCGGCTCGAAAAACTAACCGGCTCGTTAACTGCAGCCTCGCTATAATCCCAATTACCGATATCGAAGGTATCGTCATACGCTCGAACCGCATCAGCACTACCGAATAATCGATAGATCTCTTCTTGTTTACCAGGAGCACAGTACGCCAGTGGCGCAAATGACGCAATTGGGTTGTCTATGTAGTACTTTTTCTCCGTATCTACCCGTGCTTTCCAGAACTGCTTGACCCCGTCAAGCAGTGCAGCGGCGTTAATCCCGCATGTCTCTCGGTCAACTTCGAGTCCGTCAATCCGCTTCAATGAGGTATCGTTTCGCGCACCAACTAGTACTGGATCAACGATTGCGCCCATTGTTAGTAGACAGAAGCTGCCAAACGAGTCTTTGCGTGCATAGACATCGTAGGTGTACTTAAAGCGCATTCCTGCGATGGCAGCAATGGCATTGACATTAAATTTGTAGGGGTCAGTCGAGCTTTTTTCACGACTCATCGTCAGTGTGACGTCTTCCATAGCCTCGACCGCATACTTGCCAGCCTGGAACGACATATCAAGTGGATTCGCGTCACCCGTACCACAAGCGAGGGCGTCTACATTCTGCTGATTTTGGCTCATCAGTGCATCCTTAAACCGTTGTTGCATAACCGAAATGTCACCCGAACGCTGCGAACCGGTGGTGCCCCTGGGAGTAAGTGCAGTGGGCACGCCAAGAAACTGCATCATCTGATATGGCATGATCACTAGTAGCGCAAGTAGTGCCACCGCCACTATCCCGCTGATGAGCGTAGTAATACCGCTGAGTCGCTTGATAGTGGCCGTACGATTGTATTGGCGATTAAGTCGATTTTTCTCATCTTGAGACAAATCTTGCTGCGTCTTGTGCTGCTGTGCTGCTACGCGCATCTGAGCCAGCTTGGCACGCGTCATAACCCACGTCACAAGGCTACCGATAGCCACCACAAATATTAGTGACGCGCCAATCATGCGTAAGACAGAAAGTAGCAAATCCATAATGCCTCCTTTGTGGGCACTCGCCCTATAGAGCTATCATACCACTATCTGTGACTGATCTCACAATCACCACCCATGCATACCGGCGCGACAACTGTCACGAGCTCATGCAGTATCTTTACATAACAAGTAGTACTGCCGATCGATTTCTGGCAGGTGCTCTATAGCGTAACGTAGCGCAGTCCGTGGCATGTCGTGGGCATGACGGTCGAGAAAATCACGCAGCAGTTGCTCGTCGCAGCGTTTGCCGACTTCGCGGAGTGTCCAGCCAACAGCTTTATGCATCAGGTCTTCGTGGTCATGCAACAGCAGTTCGGCCAGTTCGAGCGAAGTACTCGCATCACCATGGGCGATATAGGCAAAGGTACTGATGATACTGACGCGACGCTCCCAGAGGTTGTCGCTCTTCGCAAGTTCGAATAGCACTTCACGGTTATCTCGCACATGTTCGCCGACGATGTGGCGACACGTGACGTCGACAAGGTCCCAATTATTGATATTTCGCCTCTTTAGCTCCTGCATATAGAGGTCAAGTATGTCATTTTTCGCTTGATTTGACGCACGCGGGTATTGGAGTGTCAATATGATGAGCCCTGCCATGCGGTGCTCATGAAACGGGCTTTCGATGAGTTTTTGTACCTCAGCAAGTGACAATTGCCGAAACTCTTTGCAAACCTTCCGAATCATCGGCACGCGTACGCCGATAAATTGATCACCCTCACCATATTCCCCCGGCCCCGTCTTGAAAAACCATTGCAGATTCACCGCATCGGCATCACTAGCATAGTTCTGCATTTCGGACACTACGTCTTCTGCTGTCATGACGCTATTGTACCAATTCAGCAAGTTTGCGGGCAGTCGTGACGTTACGGATAGTCATGCGCCTATACAGTGGCGTGCCGACCAGTTTGAGCAGGCTACTTTTTGACTGGTATTTGCGCGACACATTCGTGATGAGTGCGCCCGGCACGTAATGGATTGTTTCGAACTCTGGGCGGAAGCCAATGCTGCTCATGATATCTGACGAATCAATGTCCGCAAACAGGTACAGTACGTCGCTCTTTTGCTCCGCGTCATTCAACCATTCGTCTGGGATAGCCTTCGCAACAGATACGACTTCCGCCTGAGATAACACCAGCGTATCGATGTCAAAGCCAAAAGCTTTCTCCAGCCGTGCTTTAATGGCACTTGCTACTGGAGCCGTCTGTGCCGAAAAAACCACATTGCCAGAGTTTATGTATGTTACTACGTCAGCGAACCCCATACCTTCAAAAACCGCCCGCAAATCCGCCATCGGCACCTTGCGGTTTCCACCGACATTAATACCCCTCAATAATACAACATACTTCATAGAGTCAGTATACTCTGGTGTTTCCAACCATGCCCGAGCCAGTTGTGAATTTCTATTTTCTCTTTGCCTGTTTTGCAACAGAGCCTATCATCATGGCCGCCGCAAAAAACAGAGAGACATAACCGGCAGCTTTCGCCTCGCTGCTCGCGAGTGCAATCCCTATGGGTACGAGTGCAATTCCGATGACGAGAATCGGGTCAACTTGCGGCCCCGTGTTTTGAGTTGATTTCTTTTCGTTCTTCATAAATAAGTTCTCCTTCCCCTAATAATACATTAATGGGTGTGGGTGTTTAGCGCCAACCCTACCAGGAGTATAATTACCTTAGGAGGTACATGATATGAGCAAACAATGTCAAAGCTGCGGGATGCCGCTAAGTACCAAAAAAGCAGGTGACTGCCGTGGCACAGAAGCAGACGGCACCAAGAGTGAAAAATGGTGTAGCCTTTGCTACGAAAACGGTACGTTTATTGGACCCGACTGCACCCTCGATGAGATGAGAACAATCGTCGACAAAGCGCTGGTCGAAAATGGCAGCGGCCGACTGATGCGCTGGCTAGCCCAAAAACAACTTCCCCATCTCGAGCGCTGGAAAACCTAGAAAATTCGTGTGGAACATCGAACTCTATACATGCTCAACATCGTCTACGCGAATCGGCAGTAAACCTTGGGCGTCCATTTGGTCTAATATCCCTCTGGTTGCCTTGTTGCCTGTTAGCTTCAGAACATAAGATCTCCCCTTGGGCTTAAGCGTTGTAATAAACCCCTGCCGCCTCAACTTGCGTAGTTGTTTCGATACAACAACGTGAGAATAGTCTGCCGGCCACAGATCACGAATATCGCCAGCTTTTATGCTGGATTTCCTCGCGAGGCGTACAAGAATTTTATATTCCAACTCGCTAAAAACATTTTTTTCTAATGCCCAGCTGAAGGCAGGCAGCAGTATGTTATCTTGTACAAACTTGTGATCTGCAAACTTTTGAGATTTTTCAACCTCGGTTTTTAGCCCGTCGAGGACATACTCACACCATGCTGCCAGGCTTGCGTCATCCCCCTTGTCTGCCTGGCTCAACTTTTCATAATACCTGTCTCGATCTCCAGCAAAAACTGCTGTTGGATTAAATAAGCGGGCAGAACCAGGGATTATATATCCTTTCTTGCACAGCATGGCGTACGTCAGTAGTCGCACAACCCTACCATTACCATTGCCGAACGGATGAATCTGTACAAATCTGTGATGCGCGATGGCAATTTTCAACAAATCGTCCTGGGGCAACTCCGGGCGTTGCAAAAAGTCATAGAATTCTGTCATCAGATCTGGGACATCATAGTGTTGTGGCAGCACTAGGCTTGACTTTGCAATAGCTCTATTTTCACGCCGATAGGCACCGGGCCGTTTATCGCCCTCGCAGCCTGTTCCTACGCTCAGATTGCGTACAACTATGCGATGTAGTGCAAACACGTAATCCTTATCTATCACTGCCTCATTGATTGAGCCATCTATATAACTGAGCGCCTCAATAAGATTAGATATCTCGATCAGCTTTTCGTTTTTTGTATCAGACTTGTCAAGTTTTTTCTCGACAAATGTGGCAAGTGTCGTATGGTTACCCTCTATGCGCGCAGAAGAAAGTGCCTCGACGATATGAAACAAATTTTTTAACTCGAAAAATATCCACACAGGAGTAGTGCCGCTTACTGCATGATCTTTGAGACTACTCAGTTCGACAACGAGCTTAGTCAGTTTCGAATTGTGTGCTGGCGCCGGTATATGTATCATACCCTCAATTGTAACTCAAGAAATACTAATATGTAACCATTTGCTTTTTGCTACCTCTGTTATTATGTAACCGTTCGTAATATCACATGTAACTTATACCCGTAGTGATGCCTCGCTGTCATCAGTCGAAAACCGAAAAAGTCATCGTTCATCCGTCCTGTACTCGTGAGTCAACGACGTATACGCGCGCGATCGAAATGCCATGAGGGCTGCAATGAGCATGATGAGACTTGCACCCATAAATACAAGGGCCATACCGCGCGCTTCGCCCTGCCCAACCAGCCAGCCCCAGGTCGCCTTGCCTTCGGGACTTGCCATGTACGGAATGATCCACAGCTGGGCAATCGGACCAATCATGTAGGCCGAGACGGGTGAGGCCGCAGCTTCGACACTTTGCCCAAACCCAAACACCCGACCTTGTTTTTTGAGCGGCACGATTCTTTGCAATGTCGTTTGCTCGGCCGCTTCGATAACTGGAACCGTCGACATATAGGCAAACATACTGACCGCGAGTAACCACAACGACTCACGGATACCCATAACAAAACCAATGATCCCGACGACGACGTTACCAAGCAATAGTACGCGTAGCGGGTTTTTACCTAACCCCATTTTAGCAACGAGTGCCCCACCAACCATAAACCCGAGGCTCGAAATTGCATAGACAAATCCCCACATCTGCACACTGGTAAGTGTCAATCCATATGGGTCAAGTAATGTCATAAAGACCCCGCCGACTAGATTGTTAAATGTTGCAAACAATATCAGTGCCAGCAGGCCCGGCACGGCCCGTATGGCCAACCATGCGCCTCTGAAATCAACCAGTTTCTGTTGGAGTTTGGGGTCGTGTACGATCTGTTTTTCGTTGATTGTTACAAATAGCAAGTCGATGAGTGCAAAAACTGTCAGTG
This sequence comes from Candidatus Saccharibacteria bacterium, assembly GCA_016700015.1. Classification (NCBI taxonomy): domain Bacteria; phylum Candidatus Saccharimonadota; species Candidatus Saccharimonadota bacterium. Next base: position 944,610 of record CP064995.1, on the reverse strand, counting down.
CGATTGAAATCACCAGCGTCCAACCCATGCCGAGGTAGCCAATGGCCAACCCGCTAAATATCGACGTAATCATAAAAGCCAGACCCTGCACCATGCCGACGAGCCCGTTGGCGTTCGCGCGCCTATCTTCAGGAACCATAATTGTCACGCAGGTACTCAGGGCAATATTGCGGCTATTCTCAACGATACAGCCACACAAAATAATCGTTGTAAACAACCAAAACCACGGACCACCTATTGTAAGCAGCTGCTCATGAGGCACAAATACATAGATAGCGCCACCTAAACCGTACATAAGTGCCGTTATGGCAGATGCGACCGTCATAACATGCTTTTTATGAAAGCGGTCAACCAATGTTCCGAAAAATAGCCCGGTGACCGCCAGCATCAACATATAGCTACCGCCGATGATTGCCGTAGCCATAACATTTTTTGTCTCTAAATATACCCAAAATGTCAACGCAAACCACAAAAAACTTGTCGTGACGTTGGCGATGAGCGTGTTGACTAGCAGACGATAGAAATTCTTCATTGTCCTAGTATATCAGTTGGCCATGATGAGCGTTATCTATCTTTGACACGGTAGACGAACAGCAAACCCGACCACGTAGCGTCGATGGCGGCAACCTTAACATCAACAAGGCCAGTAGTCAGCATATATTCGCGGACGGTATTGCCGGTCAGGTCGGTCGCAACCTCGGCGGACTGCTTAGGCCATGACACCCACAATTTGCCCGTCTTGGCCAGGAGCGGCAATGCTTGGCCAGACGAACGAACAAGCTCGTCATGGTTTCTCACGAAGATATGAATAAAATCATACGGCTCTGCCGCACCAAGTGTTATGTCGTCACAAACGTGGGTATAATACGGTGCTACCTTATCGACATACGAAATTTTTCCTGGTTTGTAGCCGAGTTTTTGCAGAAGCGGCATACCGCTATATCCTTCTTGCGCCCTCATATTACATCTGCAGCATTTTCATTATTTCGTATACCACAAAAGCTGGCCAGACTATGGCTTTGAACACACCGAGCACGCCTACCCAGAAACCGCTGGCTGTCGAGATATAGTAGACCAATGCACCGAGCACACCAAGGCTGTAGACGGCGTTGCCGCTACCGCTATAGTTTCGCCTGCTCTTTCTGTGGTGGTCGTATTCGCAACTACACACTTTGTCTGATTGTTTCATATCCCTCCTTATTATACTGTTAATTGCTTGACACGATATACAACCACTCGCCTCACGAGATCGACTGGCAATGGTTGGTCGTGCGGAAACTGCACAGAACCCTTGCCTTGTTTATACTTCGCAAAGTCAGTTTTGAAGGTTTCGTGACCGTTTGGTGTAGCGTAGAACCCGATGTGGTTTTTATACCCAGCAAAGTAAACAAGCGGCTTACCGTGTAGTTTGTATGCTGGCATGCCATAGGCCATCGATTCTTCGGCGCCTGGTGAAACTTCACGGATAGTTCGGCGCATGGTTTCAAGCCGTTCACGTACGTCGCTGTGGAATTGTCCGATATAGTCGTCAACTGTCATGATGCGGCTGAAGTTGTATGAGAATATGAATTTTTGATCATGGTACGCAAGACCGACTCATCGATATCGGAAAGTTTTTTGATATAAAGGCAACCCTTGCCGCGCGTATGCGGACCAAGCTTTTCGAGAAGTTTGTTGTTTGGTTCGTTTTCGTCGTAGAAAACCAGTCCATAGAGTACCAGTGCGGATTTACGGGGCGAGAAGCCGACTTTGAGCATATCGCCCTCACGACCAGACTCGTACTTATAATGATAGCTGCCAAAGCCAATCATACTCGAACCCCACATGACTGGTTCAACCCCAGTCACTTCTCTCATAATTGCCAGTACCCGCCGGGCTTCTGACCGGCGCGGCTCCGCTACTGCGTCGATAAACTCATCGACACTGACGTCAGTTGGCTTGGTTTTAATGTCGCTCGATGTACTCATAGCACCTCCTGTTGGTAGCCTCATTATAGCAGGCGTCCGGATCGCAAGTGTCACGTACATACCGTTGTGATTATTACAACTTAACCTTAATCCGTGCGATGCTTTCACCTACTCAGAGCGTCAACACTAGCGCCATATAGCCGAGCATCCCTATACACAAATACTCATGCACACCAGCTGACGAGCCTTGGTGAGGGCAATGAGGTACGGAGTTGCTAGACCTGCCTACCTCTGAGCTGCCGTGTAAACTGCTCTAGTTCCGTGCGACGCGGCCCTGGCTCAAGTGCCTGCAAGTGCTGCATAGCAGTAGTGAAATATCGCTCAGCGAGCTGACGTGTTTTTTGACGCGCGCCCGACGCTTCAAGATCTACCCTAAGAGCAGCTAACTCAGCCGAAGAGGCATCGGCGTTGCCGAATACGGCAAACCGTTGCCGCTGCTCATCATTCATACCTTCTCTGTGATAGGTGATAAGAGCGGTCAACTTGCCTTCTCGCAAATCTGTTTCGTTCGACTTACCCGTCGCTGATTCATTACCGAAAACGCCGAGTAAATCGTCCTCGATTTGAAACGCAATACCGACGTTTATAGCATATTGTCGAAGTGTTTCAATGGTTGCCTCGTCAACACCGGCACAATACGCGCCCGACAGCAGTGGCCCGATAAAACTATAGCTCGATGTCTTGTAGCGATAGACGATCAGCGGATCAAACACAGTATCGGTCACAAACCCGGCTTCGACATCAAGCAATTCACCGCCAATAACTTCGTAGATCGATTCATGAAGTTGAGCGACAACCTGTGTCGTCACTGCCTGGTCATAGCCGGCACTATACACCAAACGATAGGCCTCAGACAGCAGCGCATCGCCCGCTAGCATTGCCGCCGCGTGTGCGTAATGTGTCGAGAGTTGTGTATCGAGATAACCACCATAGAGCGATTTATAGATGCCGTTCATATTTGGCACTCCTCTGCGGACATCGTCCTGGTCGATGATATCATCATGCATTAGCATTGCGACATGCGCGAGTTCCTGAGCAGCCGCAACTGGCACCAGTCGCTCATCATACGCACCATACCCCACAAACGTAAGGTATGGTCGGATCCGTTTTCCGCCATTCATCACCATATTACTAGTATGCGACCACAGTGCTTCGTATGAGTGCCCAATACTCACAGCACGGTCACGCCGCTGTTGGAGAAGTAGCTTGATATACGCATCGACTGCATGCAAAACCTTATCCCGCAATACAACTGTGCTCATTGGGCCTCATTGTATACTAAAGGTGTTATCGTCGCCACTGATAAGAGAGTTGCCATCTTGTCTATGGTTGTAGATCATTGCATACTCGATACAATAGGAACTGAGATAATATAACTGAGGATAACCCGAGTGCAGTTTCTCCATGACCAACCACCGACAACCGAACTCACCTACAATGATGTGTTTTTGGTGCCACGCAAAACCACCATTTCGTCACGCCAAGATGTTAGCCTAACAACACCCGACCCATTAGCCCTACCGCTACCGATCATGGTCTCAAATATGACGGCAGTGGCGGGAAAACGGATGGCCGAGGTGACCGCACGGCGCGGTGCCGTCACAGTACTCCCACAAGACACGCCACCCGATATGCTTGCAAGTATGATTAGTTACGTGAAGTCGTGTCACCCAGTATTCGATACGCCTATCACACTCACCCGCACTCAGACCGTCAATGACGCGCTGAGCCTCATCCCAAAACGGTCGCATGGTCATGCGATTATTGTCGAGAATGGTAAGCCTGTTGGGGTCGTTAGCGAGCGTATGCTCGGTAGTCTCGACCGTTTTACCCGCCTTGGCGATATCATGCAAACCCATCTCATCACAGTGCGCGATACTGCCAAGCCTGACACTATCTACACAACACTAGATACGCACCGACTTACCTTTGTGCCGGTTGTCAATCGTTCTGGCAAGCTAGTAGGATGTGCCACAAAAAAGTCTGCACTGCGCTCGACCTTGTATAAACCGGCACTCGATGCAAAAGGCAGGTTACTTGTTGCGGTGGCGGTTGGTATCAATGGAGATGTTGTCGCTAAAGCAAAATTTCTTGTCGAGCACGGTGCGGATATTATCGTCATCGACACCGCCCATGGGCATCAGCAAAAGATGATTGATGCCATTGGTGCCGTCCGCGCCGCGCTGCCGTCAGTGCCGATTGTTGCCGGCAATGTCGCTACTGCGGAGGCGACCACTGAACTGCTGAATGCCGGTGCCGATATCGTCAAAGTCGGGATTGGACCAGGTGCTATGTGCACAACAAGGATGATGACGGGCGTCGGACGCCCACAGTTTTCGGCTGTTTATGAGTGCGCCCAGGCTGCTCGCTCCCTTGGCAAACACGTCGTTGCCGACGGCGGCATTCGCCACCCTCGTGATGTTGCGCTCGCTCTCGCGGCTGGCGCTAGTTCAGTTATGTTTGCCTCCTGGCTCACCGGCACCCACGAAAGTGCCGCCGATATGATACGCGATAATGAGGGGCGGCTGTATAAGGTTAACTACGGCATGGCATCACATCGTGCCGTCAAAAATCGTAATGCACGTGAAACACCGTTTGATCAAGCCCGTAAAGAACTGTTTCAGGAAGGTATCTCGGAATCACGCATCTATCTTGACCCATCTGCCCCAGGGGTAGAAGATATCCTCGACAAAATCGCCTCAGGGCTACGCAGCGCCATGACCTATTCAGACGCAGCAACTCTCGACGAATTTAGCGCAAATGCCATCATTGGCATTCAATCGACAGCCGGGTATGACGAGGGCCGACCACTCCATACCAGCTGGATGTAGCGCCAAATTTCAGGGCGAGGTATTTTGTGATACTAGAAACCTAGTGCGATCACATCAACTACGAAAACAGTAATGGTCTGGCTAGACGTGCCCGAACCATTAGTACATGTTAGTGTATACGTTTGCGTTTCTTTAAGTGGTCCAGTTGTGTAACTACCCGACGCCGGAAGGCCCGAAACCCCATGCGAGCTCAGCGAGCAGTCCCCGTCAACAACATTGACCGTGGACCAATTAAGTGTGGTTGACTCTCCGTAGAGGATGGAGCTTGGGCTCGCAACGAACGCGGTAATCATGGGTGTATTTGAAGACGCCACCGATACTGTCACGACATTAGAAGTCGCCCTTCCAGAACTATTTACACAAGTCACATAAAAGCCAGTTGTGCCAACTAGGTTATTGATTGTATAGCTCGCAGACGAGCCCATAATCGTTTTTCCAGTTGGAAAGAGTGTACAGTATGATGCGCGCTGGCTCGACCAGCTCAGGGTCACGCTCTCTCCCTGCAGAATTGACACGGAGCTTGCGGTTAGTGAAGGTTTAGCGGGTGCTTTTACGGCAGCGCTAGCCGGAAATGAAGCGCCAATAACCGCCAGAGTTGCTACAAGCACAGCTAAGACTACACTGGTAATATTTAATTTGCCTCTCATATTATGCAAACATCCTCCTATGGTTATATGTACTCTTAGTTATACAAAACTTTCTGGCTGGCGTATATAGTATAGCTGACATAATAAAAATATTAGTTGTGTTTCAACGCCATCAGCAGTCCGTCAACTGAATCATCAAGACGAAATTCACGCCTAGCTTGGTCACGCTCTCTTCTGGTCGCGCTCCCGAGAGCACGCGCTTGCTTGATACCGGTCATAAGAGCCAGTGGGCTTCGCGGCTCAACGAGAGTGAGCAATCCACAATTGGTTTCTGGCAAACCCCCTACATTGCTCGCAACAACACGACACCCGGCATGCTGCGCTTCGATCGAAAGCATCCCAAACGGTTCAGCAAACACCGATGGCATGAGTAGTACATCGACGTGTGCGAGTAGTTCGGCCATCTCATTAACCGATTTCTTTGCAGGAATAAGCCGTGCAAAAGGATGTCCTTGCAACATACGCGCAATCTCGCGACCAACCGCTACGTGCTGTCCTGCTGTAACAATAGCTAGTCGATATTCGTGATTCTGCATGTCCTGCTGGTGCATCATTTCAAGTATTGTGTATATACCCTTCTCGGGATGTAGCCTGCCAGCATAGACAATGCGCGTATATTTTGACGGCTTATGACGTATCACAGCACCATACTTTGGGTCGGCAAATGGCAAGACGACATTGATACGAGCATACGGTATATCGAGATAAAGTGCCCATTGCTGCGCACTGTAGACACTGGTGGCGATAACTGTCTTATCGACAATATAGGATTGATACCGTTGTCGATCTGTCACCTTAGGTATCGAACAGTGTAGAATAATAGCCGACTTGCGTTGGGTTGGAACGTGATAGGCTTTGTTCACAAAAACCACAGTTCCGACCAGTTGACCTATAGACTTCTCGTCTGCAAACGACACAAACGGCACGTCACGAAAGTCCTGACGGCCGTCTTTGATGCCATGACCGATTGTAACCACCTGTGCATCGATACCGCGCCGCAACAGCTCACGAACGTGCCCCGCCGTGTAGGTCTCTGAACCACCGGTACCTCCAAGCATTGGCTCACCAGGTGGCCATACAAATGAAATCATACTAGTCCTTTCTTTAATCTAATGTCGACGAGTATTTAGGGGTGACGCTTAGTACGGAGATGTCCGCGTAATCGTGCTCGCTTTTATGAGCTGATTACCATAAATATAGGCGTGCTTGTGCCAATAGGGCTTACTCTTAGACGATTCGTTAAGGCTGCCTGGTAGCGCGGGCTTCGGTGTGCCCATGTAAATATCGTCTGCGTAGTAGCATTTGTCGAGTTGGCTACGAACAAACACCATCGTTATCAACTGTGTGGGTATTGGTTTATCGATTTTCGTGAAGGGAACATACACCGTCTCCTTCGCTAGCTGTGCATAAAACACACTATCCCTGTTGACAGCTTCAATCACGAAATCATAGCCGATAGTGTGCTGCATATCATGTGTCACTACGACGCGCTCACCGTTTAGTGTGATGGTTCGGAGTGCCTCACCAGCCAGTGTAACCAGGTGCGGGTGCCGCGAGATTGCCTCGGCGGCGTACGAGCTTGCCAGGTCAACTTCAACACGATGCCCGTTTTTTGAGCTACCTACATAGAGTGACATGAGTATTGATACTCCTGGGTATTAGCGACGACCAAAGCCACCACGATAATCTCCGCCACCCTGTGGGCGTGGACGATCCTCGCGCGGTTTAGCGATATTCACCACAATGGTACGCTCCTCAAAGTCTTTACCATCAAGTGTCTCAATCGCTTTTTGTGCATCAGCGTCGTTTTCCATTTCGACAAATCCAAAGCCGCGCGAGCGACCAGTTTCTCGGTCGGTAGCGACTTCGGCACTGACTACGGTGCCGAACTGCGCAAACAGCGCGTTCAAGCTATCATTTGTGGTATTGAAGGACAATTTTCCTACATATAATTTTGTTGCCATGGGTACATGAACCTTTCTATCAGCTAATATTGTGCGAGATAGGGTCTAGTGCAGTAGCCGAGAATAAAATGAGTTTGGTGCCACACTTGTACGCTTGGTTAAGGAGTAGAATAACTTGCTATCACTAGTATATCAGACAATCGAAAAATATGCTATGTCAACAACTTGCCAGACTATTAGTTCGGGATTAGCGTGTTGGCAAAGATCTGAATCGCCAGTGCTGCTTTGGCAGTGAAGCTTAGTACGATATACGCACGCTCACCGCGCAAATAGTCTTTCCACTTTCCGAGTGCTCGGTACTGCTTGTACTGAACCAGTGCGAATGAATTAAACAGAAGGAATATCGACACAATAATACCGTAGACAAACGCTGGCGGTGTAGCGTCAGACGGCGAGTTGGGTGATAGTACCGAAATAAGCACGATAAGCCACGGCACGATTCCTGCAATACAACCAAATATAAAGGGCAGCCATTCACGTGAGCCTGGACGCGTATACTTTTCTTGCAGCCAGCCGAACAAGATCATCGATACATTTACCCCAGCTATGCCGAGAAGCGCGCCATAATCACTAATCCCCGTAATCTGCGCGATAAGCAAAATCATCAGTGTCGAGCTGATCGAGTACTCAACCCAACGAAACACATTGATTGTGTTGCTAAGACCGGTAATATAGCGCCCGAAGAACGCCTTCGATGCCACCAGTACGTGGAAAAATGCCGACAGCCCCAAAAACAGCGCTACGGCGTAACCCACTCGCACATCAAACAACGTGACTGGGTCTGTATACATTGAGCCAGGAGGGCCCGCCAGGTACGTCGCTGTCACCGGCAGTGAAAACGAGTTCGAGCAGTACAGCACAAATAGTGCTAGCGCTAGGTGAAACACCGCGGCGGCGATATTGAGTTTTCGAAGTGATTGTTTTGCTGCGTGTGTGATATTCGTCATAGCTTCATCATAGCATAAACAATTTGGCGCTTATACCTGCCCGATCCCATGTGGTGCACTAACTCGCCCTGCAGCCGCTACGCATTACCAACATCAGCGATAATTTGAGTAGTGATATCTTCGACACTCTTAGATTTATCGAGTAGCTTCTCGCCATCTATGTGTAGGTAGTCCTTCTCGTTCCACCATTCGCGCATTTCTTTTTCTCCAAATTCGTGGGCATTTGGTTTAGTGGCGTGCCTTCGCAGCGTTTCATCAAACGGTATGTCGAGGTAGTACACATGTGCTTCATCAAACTGACTGGCTAATTGTTGAAGCATTGGACCATACTTTTTTGTAGCAAGTATCCCTTCGAGTATCACAGTTCTCCCTTGTCTACGGCCGAACTCTACCACCAATTCGATTAGCTCAATCACCGAGCGTTTCTCTAGCATATCGCGCTCTCGCAGCATGTCACGTCGCAGCACATCTTGCTGGACAAGCAGGGTGTTGTCGCTCAAACCGTCACCAATTCTACTGCGCAGTTCTTTGGCGACAGTCGTCTTCCCGCTCCCCGAATTTCCGCGAATGATAATGAGTGTTGAGGGCATGGCTATATAGTAGCAGAACCCCTATCTCATTGGTCAACTTCAACTATACTTCAGAGTTCTTGTCGATTAGTGCTGCTTGCACGCGGTAGGGTGCAATCCTCACGAGGAAGTTAGTAAGGATCTTGTTTGTGAATCCATAGGTGATCTCTGACTTTCCGCTCATCATCGCTGCATACGCCGCCTCAGCGACCGCATCAGCGGAGACGCCACGTTCTTTTGTGCCCACCTTTGCCCGCACAAAAAAGTTCGTCTTTGTCGCACCGGGGTTGAGGTTTGTCACCGTCACGCCGTGAGGTGCCATAGAGCAAGTGCTCGCGAGAAGCTTCTCACAAAAGCCTTTGTCGCATAGTACACCGGTTGTTTCGGGCCGGGCACAAATGCTGCGACTGACGCAACATTCAGGATCTTCCCTCGCTTTTTCTTTATGAAATCATTACCAAAATAGTGCGTCAGTTCCATTAATGCCTGGGCGTTTAGTTGCACCATGTCTATGTTATCGGCGATGTCTTCTTTGAAAAAATCACCGACCAATCCAAAGCCGGCATTGTTGACGAGTATCTCGATACCGTCACTCTTTAGCTCGTCGTAAAGTTTTCGTGCTGCGCCCGGTTTTGATAAATCCGCTTGTTTAATGTCAACACTTATCTTGTGGTCTTTTTGCAGTGTTTGCTGAGCGAGCGCGAGATGCTCGACATTCCGTGCCGCGAGGACGATGTCATGACCATGCGCTGCAGCGACCCGCGCTAACGCGTAACCAATCCCGCCCGACCCCCCAGTGATAAGTATCTTTTGCATAGTCGTATTGTAACATTTTGGATAGTATGGCCGTACTTGAAAGAATATTTCCTCTCCTTGATGATATTCACTACTGGACGAGAGGGCGCTACAAAAGTGATAGGCAAAACGAAGTGATTATAGAAGCCGACACAGATAGTGCGGAAAAGATCTAGATAGAAACTTGAAAGGATAGTTTCATACTAGATGAAATAAGTTTGCATAATTCAAATAGACACTCGCACGAGAGGTTAGACAAAAATAAAAATCACCTATTCGATGATTCTTATTTTGGCTCACGTTATTAGACGAGCTTCAGAAAAATTCTCAATTGCCAGTTGAACTAGATCTCACAACAACTCATTTTGTGTCTATATTTTAATATCATCGTTCATAATAATTTATTGAGCTAGTACGCTTATTGGGCTACTATATTACTACCATGGATATTATCGAAGCAACCCCGAGCCACCTACCCACTATTATTGAGATGGGCGAGATGCTGCAAAATGAATCAAAAGCATACGAACCAGAACTCATTTTTAATTATGATAAATCATATAGGCACTATGCAAACGAACTCTCTAACCCAGATGCCCGCGTTATCATTGCGGTTGTAGACAAAGAAATTGTAGGATACCAGTACAGTTTTGTTACAGTTTTAGATTATCTATCATCGCACAACCGTGAATGCACACTTGAGGCTTTATATGTTGACCCAAAGTTTCGAAATCAGGGTATTGGTGCTACTCTCATGCGAGAGGCTGTAGCGTGGGCAAGCGACATCATGAAGGTCGATCGTGTTAAAGCCAATATCTATAGTAATAACAGGCCTTCCGCGTCAATCCATGAAAAATATGGTTTCGCTCCCTACTGCACTGAATATATCAAGCTAATCAATAGCAACGAACCGCCACGCGCATAGCAGGTACCGTTAAGCGACCCTCACTAATAAGCTGCCGCGATGATTTCGAGCTCCGCTGCGCGTCGCTGACTAACCACCTCACGTGTTACTAAATTCTCACTCATATAAATCAATGGTATCCATCACGTAGGTGACCTGCAAGCATGGCTGTCTTATCATACCCAGTGGAGTATGTGATTCATTCCACAGATAATTTCCTTGCATCGCCACTAATTAACTGAAAATTTTACTAATGTCTGCATGTAGAAATACCGGCTCAAGTCCTAGTTTTCGAAGTATCCTACGACAAAACACCTTGTTTTCGTATAGCTTGAAGTCCTGAACATGCTACGAAGCGTTCGGGAACTTGAAAGGATAGTCCCTGAACGGATTAAATAAGTTGCATAATTCAAATAGATACTCATCAAAAATTTGGCCAAAAATAAAAATCACCTCTTCAGTGATTATTATTTTTGGCTCCCACTAGCAGATGCAGCTTGCAACAATCAAGAAAACAAAAGCTTCTTTATTTCGACAACCGATGGCCCCCTTATAAATGATGCGCTATCGATTCCAAGTTGTTTTGCAAGTTTTGCTATACCATCATCCGTATCGGACTTTATCTCCACGCTCGTATAGTCTGGCGCGATAATCTCAAGATCAACAACATCACCTTTTGACAGAAGATACTGCCACCCCACCCGTGAGAAAGTGAAGTCCTTTTGATATTCGCTAAGATGGATATCATTAACATACTTTACCGCATCTTCCTCGCTATCAAATTCCACTCTGGCGGGAATCGCAGACACCTTACCAATATTACGCGGTGTCGTTTGCTTAATTGACACTATCACGTCTTTCTCATCCCAAATATTTTTTGGCATTACTCGAAGTCGAAGAAATTCATCGCCGAGACTGACCGACGCATCTTTTTTGGCATATATCGTATCAATGATTTCATACTTTCCTTTTAGCACGGCACCGTCATGGATGAGGAAGGACCTTATAGAGTCAATATCTATCTTAAATGCGCGCGCTTCAATCATATAAGGAAGTATAGGGCATCCCTTGCAAAACAAAAACACCTTGCTCGCGCAAAGTGCTTATGCCTGGCTCCCCATACCTGTCGCGAACTCGTTTACGGGGGTTGTACGCTACAAATGGGACACAAAAAGTATAGAATCAAAAGTGTCTCATAAGGCGAAAAAGGAAGGTAGTAATATGGCAAAAGTGGAACAAAAACCGCACGAATTCACGGAGGAAGAGCGGCAAAGATTGGTTGATTTTATGGACATTTTGATACAAATTGACCAGAAGGAAAAGGCTCGTTTTGCACGACTCAAAGACGAACCTAATGGATTCGCTATGGCAGGTGAAGGTCGAGATTGTGGGCTGTGCGGCATGAGTGTATGGGATAAAACGGACGGATGGTTTGATAAATGGGGCTTTAAATGTAGGAATTGCCAGGATGCAGTGAATAAACGCAAGATACCTGGGTCGCTTTGTGGCGACTGGCGGCACAAGAAATCTATACCAGACACCACCCTCGCAATGAAATTAGGTGTAAGTGTACACACGATTCGAAAACAGATACGAGAAGGTAAAATTATTGGACGAAAGATACCGGGCGGACCATATATGATACTACGGAAAGATAATCCCAACCTACAGGTCGAGACAATCGCACTTGGAACGTCTAGTACCTGCCCCTGATCTCTATCGCCTCTTCAACCCAATCTTCGATGTTGTTTTTGATATGGTCATAGACGTTAGTGCTCGTCGTATAGGGCGGATCGTAAGCCTTAACAATCGAGTCTAGGGCGACGCCATCTATATTAAAACCGGAGAATGGATTTGCGCCTTTTGTCGACTGATCGCCCGCACTATTCTTAAGGTTATGGATATACACCCCGACGACTCCCTTGCCGTCATTCCAAGCTTTCTTGATTTCATGGTCTATCCATTTTCTATTAGCGGTGTTTGACCCAACCAAGACTACTGCGCAGCTTTTTCCAGACATCTGGTCGTTTATCCATTTTTCAATTGCATCGTCACCACCATCTGCGATGTCCTCCCAGTCGTTATCAGAAACAGGGTTATTACCTTCGACTACGCCGATACTGCGTACCTGTGCTGCACGCCAATTATCTGGTTTGTAGTGAAAACTAAAAAATACCTTACGCACCATAGTGTATCAACACCTCCAAGCTTATGTTATTTATTGCGAAGATTAAGAATATCAATAACATGAGCACGACACCGTAAAATAGACTAAGAATCGTGGTCTTTAGCGTCTTCAGCCAGTTTTTGAAACCGATATATTCTTTTGCGGGAGTCATGGCGAAGTCTATGTCACTTGGGTCGGTCGCCGCTACTTTCTCGTATAACTTACGAAATGCCCTTTCATTCATAAGATAATAAGCATCAATAGCCCAAAATAAAAGTGTTGAAACGACAGGAATGAGCATCAAAGTGTGGTCGCTCTCCTTGCCTGCGAACGCAGAAACTGCGGCGATAATGGTTATTGACCACCCCTTAAATAGAAATGAATTCGAGCCCATACGCGATATAACAGCCTGGATCATCTCCAGGTGTTTTCGTTTATCCTCTGGGCTTCCCTTGCTCATAAGCTCATTATAGAGTCGTAAGCTATCAATTACAACGTGCTCAACCTCCGCGCAATAACATATAGTGATATATCGCTGACATATTCACGAAGGAGCACGGCATTTCATACATTGATCCATTTTGCCACCCCAGAAACGATAAGTGAACTTTTCGCCTATCTAAGATTAATCTTCTATAGACTCCTGGATGGAGGTCAGGTAGCTCGTTAATCTATTCTGCCTTTCGTAGAACTCCTCAGTGAGCACACCTACGTCATAGAAGTCATTGTTATACACCAACACGAGTTCGATCGGGTCGTCCGGCCTAGATACATGCAAAGGAACTCCATGGGCTACAACGTTCCTGATGTCCTTCCATCTGTACAAATCACTTTTATTCTGACGCGAGAATCCAAGCCTGAGATTTATAGCTATCTTTTTCACGAGACCTATTTTAGTGTCAAGCGTCATAGGTTGGACGATATCCCTCTTCAACCTTTCTTGGGAATCAATATCCTGCCTACTGTAGTAACTCGCGATGACGCCATTTATGTACATCTCGATCGAGTTGACCTGACCTACGATCTTACCTACCTGAATATAAAACCATAGGTCTTGGCGCAAACTTGGCTCTCCGTCGATAATCGCAAGGTAGTCATCCGTGATTCGTTTCTTCATTTTGCCCACGCCTCGTTCTGTAGGTCACAGATACTCTGCGCGAGCTGGTCAGGATCCTTAGATAAATCAATCTCTACCCAGCTCTCAAGTGCATTATTTTCCGCAAGCACCGCTAGCTCCTTTTCGTACAGGTCGTCATCAAACCATTTAAACGGCTTACTGAAGTCTATAGCGTCAGTCTTTTCTTCTCCCCACTCGGTCGGCTTTATCTTATCGAGTAGTGGGAGTATGTCTGGTCTCAGATAAGGGCTCAGAACTTCCTTAGCGTTATTCTCGCCCCTCCAGCAGTGGGTGGTGAGCCAGTAAGTCGTATACGGATACCGATCTAAAACAGTCTGAATGAATTCATTGGCATAATTAGCGGCGGTTTTTTCATTTGCGAGTAGCACGCCGTCGATGTCGAGATAAATACTTGTAGCATTGGTATCGAAGTCTATTTCGCAGTTGTTACAGTAACGATTCGGGTCACCTCCTAATACGACACACCCGCCTAAGTGAACTTTTCCGGCTTCAACATCTCGCTCAAGCTTCTCGGTGAAATCAGGCATGCCATACTGAATGCGACACGTGTTTGTCGAACCACAGCTAGGGCATGCTACTCTCATTGTTCACGTAATCTCCGATATATCTCGACCATCGCCAACGTATCCAACCCGCAATACTCCAGTAAATCAGCGAGTATCTTTTCCTTCTCTGCTTCGCGGGTGCCATCTAGTACCGCCTCCATCCACAATCGCTGAGCGGAACCACCTTCCTGAATGCCCAAGGTTTTGTATGACAGCTCAGGACACAGTACGGGCAGCACTTTTTTGATACTCGCACTCCCCTCAAACCGAGGATCGTCGTACCATTTCTTTTTAAACGGAATAATCAAATCGACCACTCGATCGTTGAGTGCTGCCATAGCCACTCTATACTCCGGAAACATCTCACCCAGTTCGGCGTTACGCGATTTTTCAAAGCCTTCGAACCATACAATAACTGAACCCTCCGTACCGACGTCGCCCACTAGTTGCTCGACAAGCGGACGTGCTGGATCAGAATTATCGCGGTGTAGAAATTCGCGATGCTCGAGTTCGCCATCTGGTGTTTGCAAAATATGCAATGAATACTGCATGGGAACCTGTTGGTACGGGCGCTGGCCATCAAAATGCGGAATAATTCCAGACATTGTTTCGTAATCGAGGAAGTATAGTGGGTATGTTAAGTCGTTCAAGAAACCAGCGATAGCCTGTTTATCAATCGTCGGTGCGGTATCTTCTGGCCATACTTTCGGCTCAGGCGGGAAGATATTTTCGTAAATTTGCAGCCACTCTGCCTTTGCTCCTAGCTTCGTGAGATTTGGATTCGGGTCGGGCATTGTCGTCGACTGCACCACCTGTGCCGCCACTTGCATATAGCCGGGTGTCTTGGCGGCAATTTCATTTACTTTACCGGTCACGTCTTCAAAAGCCGTAAGCTCGCGTGGATTAACTTCACCACGCCGTACATACTGATTATTGACATGTATTACCGATGTATTGCGAACTGATAACCCATTGCCTTCTAGCACTACCTTCTGAAATGCCAGATCATACAGATGCTCGGGTTTTACTTTTGTACTCGATTTAATTTCGTATAGGTCAACAGTGTTGCCCTCTACAACCGACACGATATCTGATATACAAGTAAAGTCTTTCCATTCAAATCGAGGCTGAAACAAAATCCGCGCCCCCGATTCGAGCGCCTGCCGAGTGCGGACCGGTAATGATAGATATTCATCGTAGTCACCGAAACCAAGCGTCACACCTTCGGGAAAAAGAGACTCAACGTACGGCTCAAATGCATGACCGGCATCAAACATCGCCTGCGTTGCATCATCTACAGGTGGAATCCTGCCAGGATCGTGCTTCTTCACCCAGAGCCAGGCTGGATGTTTGAGGAAGAGCATGTAGTCGGATTTTGAAATCATAGTTAACTCGGTATATCCCTAAATTCATCGACTTCACCACGGGTCGTAACTGCAGAGTTATTCGCGTAGAGGTCTACATCTACAACCGTTGCTGACATTATTAGATCTATCGCCTCTTGGTTGAGCCACTCGTTGTTCCATATCCCAACAGGCTTTCCGTCATGCAGTATTGGGACTTGTGCTAGCGGTTCACCAAATGACAAAGTTTGGTCGTATTTGTACACAGCTCGTTGCAACCATAGATCCAGTAGCCCCGTGTTTGGCAATGCTCGAAGCCGATCATGAACAATACGTGCCGTCGCAACCTTGTCTTCATCAGACAGCTGCGAAAGAAGAAGACTAATCATGGCGGCGATGATATTGTAGAATCTTGGATTTTTAGCACACATATCAACAAGAATGCTGATCATAACTTTTGGCTTCTCGTAATCCTTCAGGTCCTTCTTTAACCCACCCCCTAACCGTGCATACATATCATCGTGGAGAATGTTGAGCATCCTAGAAACTTGACCAGAATTTGGATATTTCTCAGAAAATTGATGGATTTGCATCAGGTGTTTCGCGTAGTTGTTTTCGATCTTGGGAACGAAAAGCCCGTCAAGCTTATCTGCCTTGAACGATGCATCAATGAGACTTCGGCCAAAGACAGTCTTCGTCGCATTTAGCCTAAGACCGAAGTCTATAAGCGTATCGCTAATAACTCGAAGGATCTTCTTTCCGTCTGTTGGATTTTTGGTGAAAATCTTATAATCATCCCTAAATCGAATGATCCGATACTCTTCAATGCTTTCCTTGCTTATTGCGTCAACTAGCAATGTATCAACATAGCCCAGTACTAGCTCGGCAATAAAGTCGTACATCGCACTTCCCTGCGGAATACCATTGGTTTGCCGATGGTGCATAGCCATCAAAATGTCATCGATTTTATTTCCAAGCAGTTCTTTATTGCGCTGTTGCTCAAAGGCTTCATCGCGGCCATGTATAGCCCAGGCAACCGAATGCGTATACATTGAGCTATAGCAGTCCGATATGTCTGTCTCGCTAATATAGCTATACTCTAGTCCAAGTTCGACGCTACGCTGTTCGCTCTTCTCCCACCACTTCCTGATCTGTTCTGCCTTATTTGATTTCTTATCAAATGATTTACCGGGGGGATACTGGCAACTTCAATCGTATCTCTCTTGAAACTTTTGAACCGCTCTGTGAGTAGCTTCCAGTTTTCTTCGTCGGTAAATAAATGCGCCAAAGCAACGTAAAGGACAGGATGTGTCAGTTCAAGCGGTCTCCATGATAGATTGGAGTTTTTGTTAACAACAATTCTATGATTAACGCCAAATTGATAGCCCGGATTCTTTCGAATCTCACTACCATCTTTTGCTGTCTTTGGCTTTCCGTCATCGTCAATGACGATACCTTGAAACTCCTGCCAAACACTACCAGTCATCTTAGTAGATATCGCGTTCAACAAAGGACTAAAGTTAAAATAATTTGGTAAATCAAAGTTAATATAGCTATCATTTTTCAACAGGACTTTTCGTGCTTCGACGGCCGTCATGTCAATAAGGGCTACGTGTGCCATTGTTAAACCGAAGATCCTCTTATTAACTTGGAATCCCACCCTTTTTGATGAACAAAGGCTAAAGTCTTTCTTACCTCTTCTGGTGGGAATTTATCATTCTTCCAGGCTTTCATCTCATTTATCACAACCCGCTCATCATTTGACTGGCTATCTTGAATGATTTTACAGACCGTTGCAAGTCGCTCAATGTCGCGGCTTTTCGCATTCGCAGTATATTGCATCAACTCATCTAGTGACGACTGTGCAGATGTGAGGATATCTGAGGAGTATTTCATAAGTGTATCGCTTTTCATGCCCAAACTATAGACCTGCTTCACACCCGACCCTTTAACCGTGAAGAACTTATCTTTATTGAACGAACTACCTAAAATAGCCTTCTTGATATCAGGATCATATGGTCCAAACTGATGCTTAACAAACTGAAGTCCGAAAGGTACTTTATAAACTTCTTGTAGGAGATACATGTACTTTGCAATGACCATCTCGCCACGCTCGTACTGTGTTTTAGAAAGTTTGTCTAACACAGATCCAATGCCCTGTTTAAGGGCAAACCACCACCTATTGTCTTTCACTAATACTCTTTCTATAGGTATACAAGGAGAGTCAAATACAGACTCAAGCATAGCAACCAGGCTAAGTAGTCGTTTTGTTCTCTCAACTATCTCTAGCTGCTCTGCGTAAGGTGCAAGTGGAATCAGCATCTTTCGACCGTCTTCAGTGCCCAGTCTCGGCATCTTTACACCGTACGTCATCTCGTTAACTGTCGCTACAAAGTTTGGAGACTTCATTACGAGTAGTAGATATTCGGGGTGGATAGAATCACCATAGGCCCTAATTGGAAGTATTTCACTTGAACACACGCCATCAGTATCCGCCACAATAACCTTGTCCAAATACGGACGCAGTTTTCCATATAATACATCGCCCTTACGAAATATATTTTTGTCGCTTGAAGGGTTTCTTTCGTTTGCCGTGACTTTTGAAATTAACTTTGAAGAATTCTTCTCTATATCTTCAAGTTCCAATAGCCAGGTTTCCTCCGAAATATCTACCGGCTTACGTTTTTCTGTTTTCCCATAGTTGGTAACCTCACCAAGACGAGCCCAACGCCAGGTATCTGGCAACTCGTAGTCACCTTCATGTTTCTCGATGATCGGTAGTGGCTTGTGGCTACCCGATTGCACCTTGGCACGTTCCAAAAGTGCTCTTTCATATAGCACTTGCACACCTTCAGAGCTTGGATCTGATTGTGTAAGCCTACCAGAAACAGCCTGATGTAGAATGAAGTTTCTCAGCCACCATATATCCTCCTTAGATCGGACCAGCTCTGATAATAGTTCCAGTGCTTTGCTGTTATTTTTATCCGAAAATGCCCCCAACAAGCTACCTATTAGTTTTTTGCGTCGCGCCTCTTCTTCGGCATATTTTTTTGACAAATCGTCTATCAAAGCAAAGAGGACATCTCTCTTCTCTATGATCCGCTCCTGCTCAGCGAGTGGGGGCAACGGCATCATATTAAGCCGCGCATCAGCAATTGTGTAAGTACTTACTGTCGTGCCTTGTGATTGACTAATGATGACATTCTTCATGAACTCAGCATGAAAAACAATTTCAACAAAATCAGCAAGGACTTTTGCTGGATTTCGAAACCAAAGTATAGTCGCGTCTTTGAAGTAGAACCTATCACTAATCTTGACTATATATGGTATACCGATAGTACCAACGCCACTAACCATTATATCTCCAGGAACAGGTACGCCACTACTCTTAGCTACCTCGCCATAATACTCTTCACTAACAAATACTTCTGCCTCAATACGGCCAGTCTTTACGGCATTAGCTAAATCACGAGCCCGTAAAAACGGGATTCCAGAACTCTTCCAATCAGCCTGCATAACACGCCTACTAGATGTTATATCAAACAGATCACCTAGCCTAGTCCATCGCCAGCTCATCGGTATAGTAAATGGAGCGACGTCAACTTCTGGCAGTGATTTTTTCGGCTTATAGACTTCGCGAATCTGTTCATATAGCTGCTCGCCAGTACCTTCGCCTGCATCCTGGGGTACAAGCTGACCCGATACGGCGAGATGCAGTATCATCTTCTTAAGACGATCTACGCCACCAGGTATGCGAATATACTCATCGAGATTATCGACGAGTACCCTCAAATCCTTAACACTACTTGTCATGATGCGACAGCGCCTCAGTTAACTCTACCTTAATCTGTTCCAGGATATTTTTAACTTCTGCTTGCTTCGCCCGATAGCTCTCGAGCACCTCTTCTGGGTTCAGCTCATCGACTTCGACAACATTTGGATTCTTAATATCGAGATTGTAATCACGCTTTTTAATCTCATCGACACTAACCTTCCAGGCGACGTCGCTGTCAGTGCGGTTGTCCCACCATTCCTTGATAGGGTCAAATTCTTCGAGACGAATAGGCTTGGTTTTGTTGTACGCCTTTACTCCTTCAGGTAGCCGATGCTCATAATACCAAATCTCTTTCGTTGGCTCGCCCTTTGTAAAGAATAATAAGTTAGTTGCTATAGATGTATATGGAGCAAACACACTACCGGGCAAACGAATAATTGTGTGGAGGTTGCACTCCTCGAGTAGATGCTGCTTAATACGAGTTTTAGCACCTTCACCAAATAAAAAACCATCTGGCAAAACAATACCTGCACGACCACCTTGCTTCAGCAAGCGAATGAACAAAATCAGGAATAGGTCTGCAGTTTCCTTGGTGCGAAAACTTGAAGGAAAGTTATGCTCAGTACCGTCTTTTACTACGCCACCAAATGGAGGGTTAGCCGCAATACAATCAACATAATCTTCTGGACCATATGAAATGTATGGTCTAGACAAAGTGTCGTCATGACGAATGTTGTCAGGTTCTTCAATACCGTGAAAGATCATATTAGTAATCAGGAGCGAGTACGGTAGCTGTTTCCACTCCACCCCGTAGATAGATTTCTGTAAAAGCTCATCATCTTCTGGAGTTTCAACCTCTTTGCGAATATGGTCAATTGCACCCGTCAGGAACCCCCCAGTACCAGCAGCTGGGTCGAGCACCTTTTCGCCAAGCTTTGGGTTGATACGATCAATAATAAATTTTGTAACCGCCCTTGGGGTGTAGAATTCTCCTGCGTTACCTGCGGACTGAAGGCTTGCAAGCAGCGTCTCGTAGATATCCCCAAATGAGTGTCGATCATCGGAAGAGTTGAAGTTTATGCCATTGATAATATTAATGACCTTGCGAAGCTGCGTACCGTCTTTCATAAAGTTTGTAGACTCAGCGAATACTTCACGCACAACAGCGGTTCGGCGATTGTCCTGTTTAATCTCAATATTTTTCAGATCTGAAAACAGCTCTCTGTTGATGAATTCAAGCAAACGATCGCCAGTAAGACCATCGGGAGAAGCAGCCCAATTTTTCCACCGATATCTCTCTGGAACTGCGGCTACATATTTTTTGTCGAGTAGCTCTTTTTGCTGCTCATTATCATCCATAATCTTTAAGAAAATAAGCCACACAAGCTGACTCAAGCGCTGGGCATCACCGTCGACACCATTATCTTTACGCATTTCGTTTTGAATACTTTTAATGAATCCTGCGCCTAACATTAGATTGCTACCTCATATAATTCACCTGCGAGTCTACCGACCGCCTCTTCATAACCATCAATGCCTCCAAACAAGTTAGCAATCTCGATTGGTGTTCCGAAAGAGTCAAGCGGCTGCACCTTGAGGATTTCCCGCTCCTCAATTGCTTTTAAGTTCGTCGATTCGTACTTATCTACAAGTGCTTCCAGCACTTCACGAGCTTTACCTTGGTACTGATTAATAAACCTGCTGTGACGAACCTTCTCGGCTCGAGTCTTACGCCCTAGCGGCTTTTGTCCATACGCAATACTCGTGACAACGTCAAACATGTCAGCATCTTTGCCGTAAGCGTCTGCTAGCTCATAGATTGGAATATCTTTTTCGGCCATCTCGTCTAGAATAAAGTATTTCTGCTTTGCCGATGACCATTTCTGTAAAAACTCATCAAGAGTTGCATATTCGCCGAGAATGTTTTTACGCGTATAGTCAGTTAGGCTCTCTGTTATAAGCTTCCCGTCTGTGTCCATAATACGTACACTGTCACCGATAATAGTAACCTTCTGACTGCTTATAGTATGGACAACTGGTCGGTCACTTCTACCATCCTTGGGATCTGGGTAGTAAATAGCCCCATCTACAAAGCTATCTATGGCGGCATCATCGCTGCCTGATGTAGCTTCATCGACTGACTCATCTATAGCGTCAATCGTGTCATTGAACTCTTCCTCATTTTTAGGTTCGTATACTTTTACGGGGTCACCGTCAAAGTCCGGGTCAGCAAAAAGCTTAGTGACATTACGAAAGTCTAAAATGGTGAAGTAGGTTTTTCCATAATCTTCGCGGACGCGAGTACCACGCCCAATGATTTGCTTGAACTCTGTCATGCTTTCGATATTGCTATCAAGAACAATAACCTTACATGTTTGTGCGTCGACGCCCGTCGTCATGAGCTTGCTCGTGATGGCAATGACAGGATAACGTGACTCAGGATCAATAAAATTATCAAGCTGTGCCTTACCAAGCTCATCGTCTCCCGTAATGCGCATAATGTATCTGCTGCTTTCACGTACTTTTTCAGCATTGATGTTAACGAGTGCTCTGCGTAGGCGTTCCGCATGATTGATCGTACGGGCAAATACGATAGTTTTCGCATATGGATCTGTTTTTTCTAGAAATTTAGTTAAATACCTAGCCACCTCTTGGTCGCGTTGAGGCAGGATAATCCTGCGATCAAAGTCCTTCGTGGAATATTCCCTATCCTCAATTTCGTTACCTTCATCGTCGACTTCGCCTTCTTCAGGACGATACCCAAATGTATCAACGTCGGTTGCAACACGAATAACCTTGTATGGCGCGAGAAATCCGTCGTCGATGCCGTTCTTCAGTGAATACGTGTATATCGGTTCGCCAAAGTAATGTGTGTTGCTGGCTTCTTTGGTTTCAATTGGCGTAGCAGTAAGCCCCACCTGTGTAGCACTGTTGAAATAGCGTAAGATTTCTTGCCAGCTGCTGTCCTCTTTCGAACTGCCTCTGTGACATTCATCTACAACGATGAGATCAAAAAAATCTGGGGAAAATTCCTTATATGCGTTCCTCGCCTCGTCACTACCAGAAATGGCCTGATAGAGACTTAGGTAAATCTCATACTCCTTCTCGATGTTACGACCAGTAATTTTTGTCATGGCCGATCCAAAGTGTTTAAAATCGTTTGTCTTAGTCTGATCTACGAGAATGTTGCGGTCGGCAAGAAATAGAATTCGTTTCTGCTTGCTACTTTGAGATGGTGCCTTCCAGTATCTCCAAATAATCTGTGCTGCCGTGTAGGTCTTGCCAGTCCCTGTGGCCATAACGAGGAGTATCCGTTTTTGATCCTTTGCGATCGCCTCAATTGTACGATTAATGGCAACCCTTTGATAATAGCGCGGCTGTTTTCCACTGCCATCTTCGTAATACGGTGAGCTCAGGACTTGGACATCGGCCCTCTCTATTCCCCTCCACTGTTTATACAGACTATCTAGGTGCGCCGGTGATGGAAAGTTATTTAGGGCAATCTCCTTTTCTGCAGACGTCAACAGCCCCGTCCGATCGCGCATCAAAAAGGAATCTCCATTACATGTAAACACAAAAGGTACGTCAAGTGACTCAGCGTATTCGACTGCTTGCTGCATGCCGTCACCAACGCCGTGTTTATTGTCTTTAGCCTCTACAACTGCCAGGGGTGTGTTTGTGCCATCGTTGCGCATGAGTAGATAGTCAACGCGTTTTGCATCTTTCCTTACGGATAATTTGCCGCGAACCTCAATGCGTCCTTTCGTGAAGTAAACAAACTCTTCTCGGACAGCGTCTAATGGCCAGCCGGCGGCCAGAATGGCGGGTGTAATGTAGCGTGTGCGTATCTCTGCTTCAGTCAGCGTGCTTTTGTTCATAGTAACTACGTATATTATACCTTAGTTCTTGAGATAACTCACGCACAGCAGCAACCACTATCTACCGTTATTGTCCCCTTTATACTACTTTTTACCAAATAAATATGTTGCATTGTCAAATACTGCCTGCTATACTGGTATTGCTTACCTATCGTAAGTGAACCTTAAATGAATTATTGAAAATCTTAGGCACAACCAAGATTGCATAAAAAGGAGGCGAAAATCCTAACTAACCACAGTGTGGATTTTTCGTTATTCATTTACTTTTATCAATCTAACGTTGTGCCTTTTGTTTGGGCACAAAAGAAAGGAATAGTGCCCCCATGGCTACTATTAGTGGAAAGTTGCAGATTCGGCAACTCAAAATAAGCGAGTTGAAGCCAAGCGAGTATAACCCTCGTAAGTGGAGCGACGAGCAGATGCAGAAGCTCTGCGAAAGCATTGAGAAGTATGGCGTTGTGGATCCACTCATCGTCAATGCTTACAGTCAGAGACAAAACGTTGTCATTGGAGGCAATATGCGCCTACAGGCCATGCAGAACCTCGGCTTCAACGAAGTGCCAATTGTCTACATATCTCTCGATGAGGCGAAGGAGCGTGACTTAAGTGTGCGCCTCAATCGTACTGGCGGCAACTGGGATTATGACCTGCTAAAAGAGTTCGACGAGAGCCTCCTTGCTGATATCGGATTTGATTCCGAAGAGATCGACAAAATCTTTGACATAGAAGATATGGACGAGAAAAACTCTTTTGACCTAAAGAAAGAGTTGAAAAAACTTGATATAAAAACAGTATCTGTTCAAAAGGGTGATATTTATCAGCTGGGTGATTCGCGGCTTATGTGCGGAGATTCAACTGTTGTGGAGGATTTTCAAAAGCTCATGGGAGACGAAAAGGCCGACATGTGCATGACAGATCCTCCTTATATCCTTGATTATCTTCATGCAAAGCGCGGCGGCAAGCCAGTCAAAGGCTTCGGGTCAAAACAAGACAGGATATACCTCGAAACAGAAAGCCTACCCGATAATTTCACCGAGCTATGGATGGACAATGTTGCCAGACATTCACAAGTGGACTTCTCCATCATCTGCTACGAGAACTGGAAGAATCTGCGCATCATATGGGAAGAGATGGAAAAGCACTGGAAGGTTAAGAATATGATTGTCTGGCACCTGCCAAACCGACATCAGGGATTTAGTGCAAAGTACAAGTTCTTTAGTAAGCACGATATCGCTATGGTTGGTGGTTCGGGTGATGTAAAATACAACACCGATGAAGAGGAAGGTCCACTACAAGAGTTGTACGAAACAGCCTTGTTTGCCATATCAGGCAAGCCGCAGTGGGAGGGTTATGAAAAGGGACAACGATATATGCCGACTGACTTCATTGAGTTCAACGCCAGCGACGAAAAACATTCAGGCCAGGGCGTGATATTTGGCACAAAGCCAATTGACATACTCATCCCCTACATCAAGGTACTGACGAAACGCAATGCGCTTGTGATTGAGCCGTTCGGTGGCTCCGGTAGTACGCTCATTGCGTCGACCAAACTGAATCGTAGGTGTTTCATCATGGAAAAGGTGCCGACCTACGCAGAGGTGATCATGAAGCGCTGGGAAAACGAAACCGGCTTGAAGCGACAATTGATATCACAAGGTGCAGCCCATGAGGATATCGAAAGCAATTAAGAAACAGCTCCTCAAGCTGCTTGAGGAAAATCCGAATATGCTGCGCGCCTGCAAAACAATCGGCATTGCTCGTAGCACACTTTACCGGTGGATGGAGAGCGACACGACTTTTCGTGATGCCGTACGCGACGCGCAGGAAATCGGGCAAGATACGATGAATGACTATGTGGAATCCAAACTGATAGAGAATGCTCGCAATGGCGTTCCAAGATCAATTGAATTTTATTTACGACACAACAGTCAGAAGTATGCATCGAACCGGGTAGAGAGCGAATACTTTGACAGACGTGGCGTAGGCCGTATGACACATCTTCCTGTCGGCGTAGATTCAATGTATTTCAGTACGGACATCCAGGCACTGGACATGATGATTGAGAGGCTCCGTATCCGCCAAGAGCTTGAGGCGGCGAAAATAGATGCTGGGATGTATAATCCGGATGCGCCGATTGATATTGAAGCTTTTGGCAGAGTATACACAGAAGAATTTTATCGAGCGTTTCCAGGTGCTAAGGAAAAGATAGCCGAACAAAAACAAGAATATCGAACAAGGGTACATCGAGATGAGGCGCAAGGTAACTAGACTTTACCCACCCCTCGCGGTACCTTGTTACGTTACAAGAGAAAGGACACGAAATGAGCACAATAAAAGATATGTTGAAGAAGCGAGAAGGCACAAGCTATCAGGGTAGCCTACTGGCCGGATACGAACAATTGGTTGCGCTATACGGCAAGCCGATACATAACCCTAGCGATCACAAGACTGATGCGGAATGGGTGGTTGTAACGCCGTTTGGTATTGCCACAATTTATAACTACAAAGATGGCAGAAAATACTGCGAGAAAGATGGGTTAGATGTTGTCAGGATACGCGAATGGCATGTGGGTGGCGAGAACATTGACAGCTTCAGGCACATTCTCGAACAAATAGCGGCGGCGCCTAAGCGAGTTATTGATTGATATCGTAACTCTGCTGGATGAGTTTCATAGCATAGTCAAGCTCACTCATGGAGCTAACTTCAATTTCGTAATCGCCGTTGCCCCAGTGACCAACGTGCACTGGCGACTCAAGGTCGCGAGCAAGACCCTCCGGGTCATCTATCGTCCCCGACTTTATATTAAGCGCTATCTTAAGCTTTGTCTTCTTGAAAACAATATCGACAAAGTTGCGTGTCGTTTTGTACGCAACATAAAGCTTCTTTGGCTCTTCGGAGATGTCCTTATCGATAGAAAGTATACGCTCACGCAGCTCTTCAAATAGTTCCTTCGTTGCATCATTTGCGAGCGCCAAGTGGCTTTCGAGTGAATATATTTCCTGCAACTTCTCAGGCTTCTTTTTGTCACCATTCATAACCCTCGCAACGTTATGAATCTTGACCTTTTGATAGTTCTCCGTATCCACTGTTAGCAAGCCGCTTTCATACAGCTTATAGCGATAGAGCTCGATGTTAATTGGCAGCAGGTCGGCAGTATCGGTGTCGAACTTGTTATAGCTTTCAGCTACGCATATTACCCGAGGAGAATCCCACTGGATCGCTCTTGTTACGCCTTTTGAACCACAGAGTTTTTCGAAGCTATCCTTATGATCAAGTAACCAGCGTAAATATGACAGGCCCTGGTTAATAACACTCTCATTGTGACCCTTTTTGTACTCAATAATGCACGGATTACCTTCGTTGTCGATTCCAATTGTGTCCATCCGACCGCCGAAACTCGTTGAGTATTCACTTGCAAGAAACGTAACGTTCAAAATCTCATCGAGACTGGCCTCAAATATATTCTGAATATCACGCTCTACGATCTTTTTGCCATTGCGATCGATAAGCGGTTTAACCCGTTTGGCTGAATTTCCCGATACTGCATATAAACTCATAGATGCCTCCTATTGTATCACGTTATACTAGACTTTACCTCTGTTACGCGGTACCTTGTACCTTGCAATGGAAAAGAACAACCAACTCACCTATTGTCTGTACGCTCGAAAAAGCTCAGAGAGCGACGAGCGACAGGCAATGTCAATCGATTCTCAAATTAACGAAATGCGTGCACTCGCAGAAGCAGAAGGCCTAAACGTAGTATGCGAAAAACATGAAAGCCACTCAGCGAAAGACTCCGGACAGCGACCACTATATAATGAGATGCTCGCAGAAATAGAAAGTGAGAAATATAACGCAATTCTTACATGGGCACCAGATCGACTAAGCCGCAACGCTGGTGACCTTGGCTCAATTGTTGATCTCATGGATCAGCACAAGCTGCTTCACATCCGCACCTACTCACAAACCTTCACGAATAGTCCAAATGAAAAGTTTTTGCTCATGATTCTTTGCTCGCAGGCCAAGCTAGAGAACGATAATAAAAGTATAAACGTGAAACGAGGCATACGGACGAAATGCGAAATGGGGTGGCGACCGGGCACAGCACCGCTCGGGTATATCAACAGATCATTCGGGGGAGTTGCCGACATCATCCCCGACCCTGAACGTGCTGAAATCATCACAGAGATGTTCCATAAAGCAGCACAGGGCTGGAGCGGGCGGAAATTGAAAGTATGGTTAGACTCGCAAAATATTACGACCCGCACCGGAAAGTCGGTACCGCTCAGTAGCATACTCGCCATGCTCATTAACCCCTTCTACTACGGCAGGTTTCAGTACCCAGAAGGTCCGGACAACCCTTGGTACGACGGAGCGCACAAGCCACTCGTCACAAAGGAGTTGTGGGATGAGGTGCAACAATCGCGAGGAACATATTGTGGTCAATGGGGCACAAAAACATTCGCCTTTCGAGGACTACTAAAATGTGGGCAGTGCGGGTCGGAAATGACTGCACAGGAAAAAATAAAACTCATCAAGAAAACAGGTGCATACAAACGCTTCGTATATTACAACTGCACTCGTAAGATAAATACGAAATGCACCGAAAAATACCTCAACCAGGACGTCGTCTGTGAACTGCTTGAGGATTTCATCGTTAAACATCCTCGAAGCCTTCATGTTAGTGCTAAGCTACAAGGGAAAATCGAAAAACATCACATGATATCTCGCAGCGTGCTAACACAGCATGGTGTCGAGGTCACACTTGCTTCACCACTTGTCGAATACTCGCGCTACGTGCTTCGTGATGGGACTGAGACAGAAAAGACTGCGTTCGCGGGCGGCATTCATGACAAGATTGCCATCAAGAACGGTACACTAAAAGTCGTTTAAGTAGCGTAGGTCAAAGTGACCCACAGAAAGTCTTGCCCATTAAGCGCCTGATACCGATACGATGCATCACCATTATCGCTAGACATCAGCTCGCCGAGAAACCTAGCTGATGCATTAAGTAGTTCGTACTTTTCGCCCTGAGTCAGACCCTTCGCCTTTGCCGGTTGGTTAATATCGACAAGTCTCTTCATTATGACTTCCCGATAAACGGCAAATGACGAGCAGTCTTTTGCGGCAAGAATATAGCCCCACGTTGATGGGCTGAACTTCTTGTGGGGAGCGAATGAGTTCGATATATTGTTGGCTGTATCAATTGCTTCACTTACATTACTAGGCTTTGTGCTCCAGACAATATCTAGTATCTGGTTACCGTAAGGTAATTCCGCAAGTGACGTAAGGTCGTCCATGTCAATCCAGTGAGTGAAATTACTTTTGTTTGAGTTGCTATTAATAATCGAGATAAAATTCGCGACATTTGCTCGACTAATGTCGCTAAAGTCTGCAAGCTGTGCGTTGAGTGATGGCAATATAGCCCACTTGTACTGTTCGTCCCATAACCCGACGTCATTCGAATCACGTCGAGTATAGTAGTTGTCTTTATGTGTTTCGTAAAATGCGCGTAGCGCAACTTTATTGATCTCCACGATTGCTCCTTGCCCACTCCATAAATTCGTCAAAGGCGGCAGTGATCATATCAACATATCGCGGCATCCCCGCGGCAGAAATACTTGGGAATTTGTGCGTCAGCTCTTCGTCAGATAGCAATGTTACTGAATCAAGAGGTTGCCCCACGAGGTGTTTTGCAAGCACATCACGCAAATGTCGACGTGCCTCAGGATATTGATCGAGATGTCCGTAGTTAATGCGGATATAGCCATCAAGCGAAACAGTTACAAAAGAACGATTGAAAAGCTCCGGAAATAATGGGTTGAACGTGCCGTAAATTGATGCTGTTCCCCAGCTGAATTGTGCGCCCTGCGCTTTCGCCCAATCCCACAACTTATGAACAACCTCGCTCTGCGCTTCGCTTACAAGAGTCCTGTCGGTATCAACGACCCTGAAGAACTCCGCTTCATTCCACTGTCTGCGTATTGCGGACTTATTCGCAACCGTCTTCTTCACTTCTGTACCATATAGTTTCGGGATGACTATCTCGAATTGATCATGTTTGTAGTATTCAAAATCTACTGCGTAAATATCAAACTTACTGTTCTGATTCACGTAGATGATAAGATCTTTGAGACGTTCATCAAGCGAATCCATTAGGACAACAAATTTGATATTACCTTCGGCAAGATTGTCTTTGATTGTAAGCAAATTATCCGATGCGTCATCTAGTGAAAAGAATGCCTGATACTTATCTTTGAATGTAGCTTCGAACTGCTTCTGTGTGTGAGCATCAAGTTGAGCGATGAATGCATCAAAGTCGGTTGCGTGTCTCCACATTGAAGCACCGTAATCGAGCGCTTGTGCAACAACCGTCCTTTTATCTGGGTTTTTGAATAGCTTCGTTTCAATAATGTAGATGTTGCCTCTTGCATCAAAGCCAAGTGCATCAATAGGGCCACTCTGTGTCCCAAACTCACGCGCTGCAACAAAGAGTCGCGCATCTGCGTCAATATCGTATATAGGAATAATCTCGGGGTTATTAATAACGTACTCCTGAAGATTATCCTCAAGGTTGAACCCCGATTCTTCGATACGTCGTGCGTTTTGGTTGTTCTGAGATACTATTATTGCCATACTTTTCTCCGTATGGCTGTCGATAAATAAAAGGACAGCCACTGGCTGTCTAGACCTAAACAACAAAGCTCGCGCTCGGCTGATTATTTGTGGCTGCCCGTTTATAAGCACGAACAGTCCGCAAATGGACCAGCTTGTTGTTTAAATCTAGACCCTTCAATAATAGCATAAAAATCACCTTCTGAGCGCGTTATTCTCGAGGTCAGAACGTTCCGGTCATGGGAACCAGTCGGGTATTTCGCTACTTAACAGCCATACAGGGAACTAGTCGGGTTTAGGACTAAATGTCAGAGGTAAATACGCAAAAACCGCCCTTTTGGACGGTTCTTTCGGTTTGGTGTTGTTTTGATGATCTTCATCATCACTGACTAGCTGAAGAGGTAAATCCTCCTGTCGGTCATGAGAACCGGTCAGGGTATTTGCCTGCTCAGCTTGGCTCCGGCAGCTGGGCTCGAACCAGCGACCTAATCGTTACTTTTACTCATTGCTTTCGCACTGAAACGGACTATCTCATCATCCACGTGGGATGTGGGGCGCTAATGGACACGTATTGTTGGGCTCATGTCCTAGTCTCTGAACCTTCCGAAGTCTTTTAACCCAACTTCGGCTTGGCTGCGGATTACCATAGTCTCGCGACCGCAGGTTTCCCGCAATTCACCCCATTGTCACCGCACAATCGCTTGCGCGGGCTGCCAACTTCGACAGCGATCCGCTCTACCACTGAGCTATGCCGGAATATATTTACCAGGTGCTTCTGCGCGCATAAAGCGCGCAGATACAGGTGTTATTTTAGCTTATATACCTTTCGGTGTAAACACCCGTATACACCTAGTGCCCGTTACTAGGTCTTTTGCGCCATTCAAGCGCTTTTTTTAGTAATTCCGATACATATTCACCCTTGAGCGTTTTGTACGTTTCGCGGTCGTATGCTGATTGTTTGGCGAAGCGCTGTTTGGCTTCATAGTAATCTGCGGCTATTTGCGGATGCTCACATAAATAATCACGAAGCGCAATAAAACCATCGTAGGTTGTGCTTGGTTGCAACACCAGGTGAAGATGAATATCTCCGGGACCAGTTTCTTCCTGCCGAGATGCCATAAATACGCGGTCAGTGCGCTTGGCTGCGTCACGTGCAGCATAGTAACCGTGCCGTGTTAGTATAGCCGCCGCATCATTCAACCTTTGCTCGTCGGCCAGTCCAATGACAATATCCACAATGCCTTTGCCAGCTAAGCCAGGCACCGCAGTGCTGCCCACATGTTCAATTGAAATTGCTTCCGGCAATAGTGTTGCCAGCTGAGCATGCGTGCGCTGAAATAGCGCTACAGCGCTTGAATCGCTCGCGTGAAGAGTGAGCATTTAGTCTCCATACGGTTTTGTAGCAAGTGGTTCACCATCATACCAGTTGTACCACAATGGACGGTAATTTTCCCAGCGTACTGGTAGTAAATCGCTTCCTTGCATAGCTGACTCGATCGCTTTACGAGCTTGCACGTAGTACTCGAGGCCCTTTGCCGCAGGATCCATGGCCTTTACCTGGCTGGTAGTCTGCACCTGGTACACGTTGACGATAGGAAAGCGCGTGAGAGAATCGCGAAGATACGTAAAACCAGCAGTCATGTCCTCGATTGGGTCAAGGCCAGCAATATACGCAAAGTTGGTGGCGATGCCCTTCGACTTCGCGAGTTCAAGTGTTCGGCGCGCATCTTCAAGGGTGATGAGTGATTTTGTTTTGGTGAGCAACCTGTCACGATGAGTAAAGTTGTCGATAGCGTATACGAGAGCGAAGTTGCCAAGACCGGCGAGCTCTTCAAGCGCCGCTTCTGAATTAACTTCGCAGCCAAAATACATTAACTCGCCCGCAAACCCGCGCTTAGCCGCAACGTGGGCTACTAGTTTCATGTGGTCTACGACCGCCTGTTCACTGCCAAATAGTCCAGTTACTACCGCGATTTGTTGCAATGCAGCAACATCAAGTCCATCTGCTGTTTTTGCATCGAAAAATGCCTCTAAATCAGCCTCGGTCATTAGTTGGTCTTGGTCACGAATAACAGTTTCATCGTAAAGATTCTTATAATTGTGCACACATGCCCGACAACCACCACAGTTACTGCGGCTACGGCTATTGAGATTGAGCAGGTGCGGACCCCTTTGATACGATGCTTCGCACGTATCGAGCATGAGGCTTTCGATAGTACCAATTGGTCGCCCTCCGAACTGTAACCCATCGTCAATTGCCACAAAATTTGTATCGCCTTCACTGCGAACCGGCAACGCATACCACGATGAGCCACCCGCTCCATCCATCAATATTCCCTTAAAACGCACCCGAAAATTCACGGGTACTTCACCGTTTGGCAGTGCCACTCCGCTGCGATTGAAATCAATAAGCGCAACCTCTTCTACGGGCACCTCGTAGCGCTCAGCAAGCTCCAACCATCGCGCCGAATCATCGGTAATCTCGAGCTCGTGCTTATGGGAAATGAGCTGCTCTTCCCGCGTATTGGTAGTTCTTTCTTTTATAGGTAATAGCGTTGCCATCGTGTGAAACACTCCTTCAGTAATTTCTTAGCTAACTAATCTTAAAAATACTACTATTTGTGCTTTTGTCAATAGTAGTATTCTATTTAGCTCGAAGCGTGTCGATTTGGCTCGCAAGATCCGCGATGGTTGCCCAGCTACTACCGCTAGTCATAACTACCAGCACGTAGGTGCCACTGGGGCTATATACAATAGCCGCGTCGTGCAGTAGGCCGTCCATGAAGCCCACTTTGTCGGCCACACTGCCGCTAGCGCCAGCCGGAATGCCCTTGCGGTACACATTGGCCAGCATGGCATTGATCAGTCGCTCGCGATTGGTCGGGCTAAAATTTTGCCCGCTCTGCAACATGCCGAGCAGCAGCGCTAAGTCGTTCGCTGTGGTAAACGGCCCGCCTGCTTCGGTGAAGTTGCTATTGCTTAGGCCAATAGCTTTAATGTCTTTGGTAATAAGCGACGCGCCTTTGCTGATCGATCCGCCGCCGAGCGACGTTTGCAAACTTTCGGCGCAAGCATTGTCGCTGTTGCTAATCATTTTGTTAAAGCACGCGCCATCGGTGTCCCAGCTACGCGTGCCTTCATCGATTCGCTTCAGCACACTATAGGCAACAAACAATTTATAGGTGCTCGCAGTCACAAACTTCTTGTCGCCGTCACTACTGGCGCGACGTTTTTTGCCGTCGAGTTCGACCAGCGAAATGCCAAATGTGCCCGAGTGGTCTTTGGCATAGTTTGCAAGTAGAGCCGATAACCCAGCATCGGTCGGGCTATAACTGCGTGTGTATTGTTCAGTCGGCGGCACCATAGTGGTGAGCGCAATCGCCGTCTGTGCGCTGCCATCTACCACCGCCTCGATCGATTTGGCCGTTTTTACACTATCGAGTGCCTGACCGTTCGTACCGTTCACCCGAGATGTTTCGGTGAAATCGACGGTGGTAATATATGATACGCCTGGCTTCACCGCAACTTTTGGCGCGATATTGCTCGACAAATAAGCACCGGCACGGTCGGTGTTCACTGTTGGCGCGAGCTCGGTACCGTCTACTATAAAATCAAGCCAGCTCATCACATCGCCAGCAGGTAGTGTCTGTTGACTATCGCCCACTTGTAGCTGGATACCGCGCGCCAAGCGGACGTTGAGCGCCTTGGCCAGTGCCTGGGCGGCCACGTCAGTAATTGCTGGCTGAATAACTTTCTGGCCTACTTTTACCACAGTCGCTGTGCCAACTTTAGGCTGCATTTTCTTAAGCGCTGTTAGTACATCGGTCCGGTCACACTGCCCGCCAGGTACCGCCGGAACAACATCGAGCGACTCGCCGGTAGCCTTCAGTGTCGCGTTTACCGGCTGCTTGGTGCATTCTTTCATGAGCGATGCGTCGACAAACACTTCAAATTTACTACCAAAAACTGGCGCCGGCACCACCGATTGCTTAGCGCCCGCCCAAAATAGCGAGGTGGGTATAAGCCGGACAATAAACGGGTAGTCGAGTGCTTTTATGCGCGCCGTGTTGTCAACAACAACATCGATATCGGCGAGCTTGGGCGACACAAACGGCTTGGTGTCAACGCCCATATAAATGTCAGCTTTGTATTGTTTGTAGGCACTGTTTATTTTGGCCGTCGCTTCGGCCTTCGTCATACCACCAACCGCAACACTGTCGATGCGCGTAAATGGAAGTAGCCGATCAGTTGGGTAGAATAGCTGCACCAACAACAACACAGCAACAGTGCTGAGCCCAATGTATGTACCGTACTTTTTCCAATCAACTCGTGCCAAGAGCGCTACAGCTCTTGCTTTTAGCTTATGCATAGTTTTTATTATACTATGGTTTTGCCACCGTTGGTGTCGTAGCCCAAGATGCGCAAGGTATCAGTGAGCGTTGCGATGTCTTTGGCGTGAGCATCGTTGTCGGTACCACGCAGTTCCTCAATTTTCTTCAGAATCGTTTGCTCGGCAGTCGAAGCGACCGTGCCGACACTCAGCACTGCGCTTTCACTAGGATGAACCACTTCGAGTGTGCGTGCCGAGTTGTCTTTTTTGACCAACCAACCACGAGCAATCAGCCCATTCACATGCGTGGCGACTGTTGACACGCTTTTGTAGTCGAGTGCCCGCATAATCTCGCGGTAGCTCGGCCCATAGCCGTAGCCTTTTATAAATCCGTCTATGAAACTCAGTAGCTCACGCTGCTTTTTTGTTGGACGTTGTTCCATATGCTGCTCCCTTCGCTAGTATCACCGCCGCCAACCCCCACCACACGATACTGACCGTATCATCTACCCACACAGGCAGTAAAAGGCCAATAGTCGCAAGTCCAATACCGCTCGCCCACACTGCAAGTGCCATCCAATCACTACGCAGCTTCCATAATCGCAGCAATACACTAACAAAAATCACAACGAACAAAGCTAAGCCCGCCCAGCCCGTCTCGTGAGCGACCATTAGATATTGGTTTTCAATTATGGTATGCGCATCGCCAAAAAGCGATGCCGATCCCGTGCTGCCCACTCCCGTACCAAGTGGTTGGATAAGCGCGCTTTGCAGGCCATCAGCTAGTGAAACCGCATGGCCAGTATTCGAATCAACTGACGCACCGGTGCTGGGGTTGTCATGCAACACGACATTGTGGACAAAGCTCGTGCCCTGCACTATGTACCACATGGCGCCAAGTGCAGTTAACACAATCACCGCGACCATAATGCTTTTCTTTGTCGCACGAACTTTCCGTTTCACACCAACAATTAGCGCGAGCGCAATCAGCAAACCAATCACGGCACTGCGCGAATAGCTAATCCACACCGCAATACCACCACCAATTGCTAGGCCAGCATGGAGTAGTTTTCGCCTCGCGTCAGTGAGCCTCCTACCATAGTGCATACCTGCCGCGACCACCGCTACCAGTACCATCAGCGCATAGGCGCCAAGCGGGTTAGGACCACGAAGTGTGCTGTTGTGTCGTATATAATCGTGGTTTTCGTCGACAGTGAGGTATGGTTGGATCGTCGTGTCGCTGTAGCCAAATACCCGCAACGCGTCGGGCGGAAGTACGAGTTGCAAGGCCGCAAAACCAACAACAATACATGCCCCCATAGCCGCTACTTTCAAAAACGACCGTACGTAGCCTGGGTAGAGTCGCAAAAATGCATAGATGAGCGCAAAGTACAATATATAGCGCAGATCAATCGCAATACCGGCAACCGCTACCAGTGCGTCGGTCGGCCGCAGTAGTAGGCTAACAAAATGGAGTGCCGCATAGCCAACCACACACCAGAACAGCTTGTCGCGCGTAAATAACTGCCATGCATGCTGCCGTGACACTTCCACCGCTAGTAGTACCGCAGCCAGGCTCATAAGCAGTTCTTTCCAGGCTTTTACCACTAGTTCTAGCGCCGGCCAATTGCTGCCGACATACACACTAAGCGGCGCATGCAGCACAATGAAAGCTAGTACGACAAGCAGCAGCCATGCGGCTGATAGCTCAAGTACCCTCGTCGGCGCGTTACGTGTCATACCCCGTATTGTACTAAAAAATGGTATACTATAGCTACATTATGCCCTCGAAACACACCAAATTTTACAGCCTGTTACTCATCGCCATCGACTTCGCGATTCTGGCGGCAGTATTTTTCGCAGCCTACTATATTCGTACTCAGCTTGACCAGCGCGATCTGCTTTACCCAGTGTATAAATGGGATTACATCCGCGGCTTCTTGGCCGTTGCCCCCGTGTGGATTTTTATTTTCGCCAATTTAGGCCTGTATAGTCCGGGCGTCTATAATCGCCGTTTAGTTGAATGGGCACGGATTGCACTCGGGTCGTTTATTGGCGTGCTACTTGTTATCGGCTGGGAATACGCTACAAGTGTTCATATTTTTCCCGCTCGTCTGGTCACGTGGTATGTACTCGCCGGCTCGATATTCACTATCATTCTTGCGCGCGAACTTGTGCGTACCACCCGTGCCGAACTGTACCGCTATGGTCGCGGTGTCAACCGCGTGCTTGTCATCGGCAACTCTGCCGCTACGCGTGATATTATTCGTAGCCTCAGCTCGACTTCCCGTTCTGGCTACCAGGTAGTAGCGATGGCCGGCCCGGCTCGTTTGCTGCCTGTCGAAATTGGCGCCAGGCACTATAGCAATGTCGAAGAAGCGATTCGTGAAATTAATCGCTTGCATATCGATACCATCATTCAAACCGACCTGTACGATAGCGAAGACCGCAACCACAAAATTCTTGGCGCTGCGCAGGTAAACCACATTCAGTACAACTTTATTCCGGGTGAGCCAGAATTTTACACAGGCAAAAACACTGTCGATGTGTTCCTCGGCTACCCCATGATAACGGTTAGCCAGACGCCACTTACTGGCTGGGGTGCTATTGTCAAACGCATCTTTGATTTCATCGTCTCGATCATACTCCTTGTACCTATTGGCCCGATTTTACTCATCATCGCCCTGCTGCAAAAACTATTTGCGCCAGGACCGGTATTTTACGTGAGCAAGCGCCTGAGCCAATTTAGCAAGCCGGTGCGGCTTATAAAATTCCGTACCATGGGTTCGCAGTACGGCAAAAAAGACGCGAGCCTGGAATTTATCGACATGGGTCGTCCCGACTTAGCGGCAGAGTATAAAAAGAATCACAAGGTTGTGGATGATCCACGCATTACAAAGCTGGGCAAATTTCTACGCGAGACCTCACTCGACGAACTGCCGCAAATTTTCAATGTCATTCGCGGCGATCTAAGCCTTGTCGGCCCTCGGCCGATATTGCCACAAGAAGTCGACTTTGCACCCGCCCGCACCGCGCTGCTACATAGCGTCAAAAGCGGCGTAACCGGCCTATGGCAAGTGTCGGGCCGAAGCGAACTAAGCTTCGACGAGCGCATAGAGCTCGAGCTCTACTACGCCCAAAACTGGAGCTTCTGGCTCGACCTGCGAATTCTTTTCAAAACGGTCGGCGTGGTACTACGCAAAACCGGAGCGAAGTAACTAATTCTTGTGGAGGTGAGGAAATGTCCAAGTTGTTGCACTAGCGGAGTAACCAGCCTGCTCTGCCTCAAGCGGGGTACAATACCAAACTTGAGTTCGTATTGGTGCGTAAATTGGCGCTTCTTGATACCAGTTAATACCTGGTAGCCCCGCGGTCTCTACAGGACGGCTACCGCACTGTGCCCACTTGACGTAGAAACGAATATTGCCCCCAAAAGGGCTAAGGTCATAGAGCAGTACGGCCAATATTATCACTGCTCCCGCTATGAGAAGTTGTTTTCTTTTCTTATGTTGTTTATTATCTGCCATTTGCTCTTCCGTAGAATTTTACTACCATTACCAGTATACCAACTACACCTAGAATACCCAAAGTGATCACGATGACGGTTCCAAAATTCACACTGGTATCACTCGAACTAGTGGTGATAGTAGTGGTAGCAACATTCGACCCTCCGCGCGTAGTCTCCTTCTCTGACAAGCTATTAGCAGCTATACTGGAGGATTCGATTGATAGTTGAGGAAGATTTGTCGAATTCTTCGTCGATATCGCCACTTTACCCTTCGAACTCGATGGGGCGCTTACCACGGTCTCTGCTGAATTTGAACATACATCATAGCCGTCATCTCTATACCAATGGTGTATCGCGTCACACATATTAGCATTCGTTTTGGCCGCTTCAGACGAGAATACGGTCACAAACTGTTGAAGCTGAATCGGCGTACCATCGGTACCATAGCCTGTCGCAGTCAGTAAATGCACACCACCCGCTAGTGCTCTTGGTAGCATACCCACCCAATGTATCGCTCCGTTAGCATCTGCCATTACATCGGCAATAGATACTGGTTCTGACTGGCCACCGATCGAAACTCCAGAATTTGGTGCAAACATACCGTCTGGTGTTGAAATAATTGTCGTGCTGCCAGCGACCAGGTCTCGAGCAGTTATGTCTTGGCGATATAGTTTGTATGTTCGCTCCACACTTGGCACCGTGGGGACAATTGTACCCACGCCTTGTTCAACTCTATTTTTTGCCTCAATAATCG
Organism: Candidatus Saccharibacteria bacterium; assembly: GCA_016700015.1. Lineage (NCBI taxonomy): Bacteria > Candidatus Saccharimonadota > Candidatus Saccharimonadota bacterium. Next base: position 905,932 of record CP064995.1, on the reverse strand, counting down.
ATTCAGCCATTTTTGCATGACCGGCTGCGTTTGGGTGAAACATATTTGGATCCGTCAAACGCTGAGATGCCAGAAAGCCACTTAAGAAATCTGTCACATAGGCCGACCCTTCACATATTCTTCCGCCTGAGAGCGCTGTGGTTATGTCGAGGTATGGTGTAACCGTGTCTTTCGCTGCTCTTGCAATTACTGCATTAAGTCGATCAACGGCTTCATTAATCAATTGGCGTTCTTTCTTATCAAGCAGCGCACCATTTAAGCCACAAATCGCATCTTCATAAACAAACTTTGGATACCCAATCGCATATACCTGCGAACCTGGTGATGCAGTTTTCAATTTATTGATAAACAACTTAGTGTACCCATATTGATCGTCAATTGAAGCCATGAGGTCGTCGTGCATCGAGCCATATCCCCCCTTGACATAGCCGCAGGACTCCACGCTTGAAGCACAATACGTAAGTATATCGACAAAACCGACATCGTTACCACCCCCAGTAAAAGTGACGATGTCCGGTTTGTATTTTTTCACGAACTCAATCTGCGGAACTCTCCCAGGAATGTACTTTTCAAGTGCTGTCTGCCGGACTGTATCTAAATCGTCCTCGTGTGTGCTCAACCGATCACCCTGCCCGAGGTATGTCTGTGGATCAGCCATATAATCTTTTATCAACCATGAACCCGAGCATGCCACCGAGTGCATATTTTTCGGCTCAACTCCCCATGCGTCGCGTAGTAAAAATGGATATGACCGTGAACTGATGTGACACGTGTCAGAGCCGATGTCAGTAAGCGGCAAATAATGGGTTATACCGTTTGCATCTTTCTCTAAATCCCCCTCTCCGCTCGTGTATGAATCCCCAAGCGCAAGGTAGGTTAGTTTGCTGATATCAACCCTAAGCGACACCGTAATTTCCTGCGTCACATGTGTATAGTCACGAGGGATGCCGATGAACCTAAGTGAGAAGTTGTCATCGAAAAATATGGCATCACCCGCCGCAAAATTATCCCCCATATAACCCATAAGGGGCGTCCCGATATCCCTCTCCTTACATACAGAGAAAAACACCTCGTCTGGCGTAACACAGCTGTCTGTATCAATAATGCGCTCAATACCGTTTATATATACGAAACGACCATCCGAGGAAACGGCTTTAACATATGGTGTTGTGCCCAGTTTCCTTGGATTTAATTGAATAAATTGCTGAGTGTCATCGACCGTGTTGATCTTGGCCAAAGTATCATCATAGTAATGGGCATATACTAGGTAAGTACCGCTCGGATCTATCGTAATTTCGCTTGCACCACTAATCCAATAGTGATGCCCGTTATCCATCCGGGTGTTAGGAGTATATTCGATGACTTCGCCACCCGACGAACTTACAGATACCACGAGGGCCGACGCCACGCCACGCAGAACATGCATCTGACCATACGATGAGTCGTACACGAAAAGCTTATCGGTCCCTTCTGCGATCCTATACGAATACTGTTGTAGCCGTAGGTAGCGGAATACGTCATCACCTTCAAGTTTAATAGCATATATACCAACAATCCCTGTGTTGCCGACGTAGGTTACACCGTACAGCAGATCAAAGCCTTTACCGTGCAAAACGCACTCAACAAGCTCGACATATTTATTGTCGGTAGTAGCGTCTTTGCGTACTAACTTAACAGTTTGTTTTTCTGTTCCATTAAAGCAGCCCTTGGTCTGGTTAGGTTGCGTAGAGGTAATATATAGCTGACCACTTATCCAGTCCGGAGCGGTACTACCAGCATAAACTTGTGTCGTCGTACAAAAACAAACAAAGACGACAACCGTAATATACCGTACATATTTACGCCTCATAGTTGGACGTATCATACTTCTTACATTAGTCGAACACAAGCATAAGTGACACATGGTTGTATAATTACATTATGATGAAGACACCCCGCATTGCTATCGTCTGCGATTTCCTGACCGTCATGGGTGGTGCGGAAAATGTTGTGCTGGCGATGCACGAAGCGTTTCCGGATGCGCCAATCTACACTGCGCTCTATAACCCCAATAAAGTACCGGCATTTGCCAAACTCGATGTTCGTACATCAAGCCTACAAAAACTACCAAAAAGACTCCGCAGCTATCACAAATTATTTCCCACCATGGCTGTCGGCGCTATGCGAAGGCTCGACCTATCGGAATATGACATCATCGTCACCAGTACATACCTGCACGGACACCAGGTTACAAAGTCACGCCCCGACCAAGTAGTCATCGCCTATTGTCACACGCCGCCGCGCTACTACTGGAGCCACTACGATGAGTACCGCCGCGACCCGGGCTTTGGCAAATTAAACCCAGTCATTCGTACCCTGATGCCGCTGGTGGTACCGCGCCAACGCAAGCTTGACCTTGAAGCGGCGCAAAAAGTCGATGTTTATATTGCCAATTCATCTGAAACCGCTGAGCGTATTCAGCGCTACTATGGCCGCAAAAGCACTGTCATTCACCCGCCTGTCGATACCAAACGCTTTGCGCCAGCACGTGAACGTGGCAGCCACTACGTGACAATTGGTCGCCAACTGCCCTACAAACGCTACGACCTTGTGGTCGCGGCTTGTACAAAACTCGGGGTACCACTGTATGTCTTTGGTAATGGCCCCGCGCACGAAAAACTGGTAGCGATAGCGGGTCCTGGCATAACATTTTGCACCGACCGTTTCGGCGATGCTTCTGACACGGCAGTCGATACCACGCTCAATACCGCCAAAGGATTTATTTATGCAGCCGAAGAAGATTTCGGCATTGTGCAAGTTGAAGCCCTGGCTGCTGGTGCGCCAGTTATTGCACTCGGCAAAGCCGGTACACTGGACATTGTGACCGACGGCGAAACCGGTGTCCTATTTCGCGAACAGTCAGTTGACGCGGTTATCGCTGCCATTACTCGTGCTGAGCGATTACAGTTTTTCCCAAGCAAGCTTAACCGTACCGCCCGCCGCTTCGACAAATCGCTCTTTATTACGAAATTACGAAAAGTTGTAGCCGACCAACTGCCCCGCTAGTTTGCGCCGCCCGCACCCCAGCCGTACCCTGGGTATGCCATCGCCTTGTGGTAATCAGTTATTTTATGTTCGCCAGCAAATGCTGTGCCCGCCGGAGCAATATAGAGTTCACTGCGGTTTTTGCTGTAGAGCACATAGTCGTCGCTCACCCATCCGTAGGCTGCATAGTCACCGGTACTCACTTGGTTGCCACCGGTTAGATTTTTGCCAGCCACAAACAGCACATTCCGGCCGTCCCTTGATTCCTGCCAAAACGCCTTTTCGCCACTCGGCGACATAAAGTAGGTTGGCTGGGCGGCATAAAAGTCGGCGGTTTCCATTTTGATCGACACTACCTTGCCGTCGCTATACTCATAATAGGTCGCCTGATTGTCACTTGCACCTTGGCGTAGCATGAGGGAATTAGGGCGCCTCATGAGTGCGTCACCATAAAACTCACCCTCAGCAGCAATCGTTTTCACAACCGATTTTACATTGCCGACTGGGTTAATACTCATAACTTCAAATGGGCGATTCTTTGGGGAAGCTGCAGTACCGTACTGCCAAAACTTCATGTATACCACCCGACCATTTATTATGTAGCCTGCTGTCATTTGTTGTGCCGAATAGTCATTCCAATTTGTACCAATACCCACTGTTTTGTCGACAACTTGTCGACTACCAGTTGCACTATCGTAGCTCACGAGCTGTATATATTCGTTGCTATATATGGTACCGGCATTGCTGCGGGTTTTGTAGAAAAACTTACCGCCAACCCAGCCAATTGGTTCGTACGACACATCGCCGCTTTCTACCAATTTCGGCTCAGGACTAGCCGTCGAAACAGCGTATAGCTTGCTGCGCTCATTGTCACGGCGAGTGATAAGTACAAGCGTATTCCAGTCGGGCGATGGTAACAGGGAAGTTTCGTTGTCGAGTTCTTTGCCGGTACCCTGTACCACTACTGCTTGGCCACTGCCATCTAGGTTGGCACTCATGACATTTATCATGCCAGTGCGCTTGCTAAGGAAATACACCTTGCCTGCGGGCGTCAGTTTAACTTCCGCCTTTTGGTCGTCATTCGTCTTCATACTTATTGTCAGGGCCTGATCGTTGTAACCATCCGCCTTCACTGTACCCTGCTGTTCATCGCTACGCACTGGTAGCACTACGCTCGCTACACCCTTGTCATCGCTAGCGGCCGTCGAGCCTTCTATATCCACTCTCGCCCCTGCAATCGGCTTGCCAGTCAGACTATTCGTCACTGTCATCGTAACAGTTCGCCCGGTAGCTTTCATGCTGAGGGAAGTATTTTTTGCCAGCATGAATATGGGAACTATGTGGCTGCTTTTTAGCGTCTCATAGTTTTTCTTCTCAATCACCAGTGTATATTCTCCCACCGGTACACCGTTAATAACCACTTTACCCTTGCCATCACTCACGCCGTCAAACCGCCCAAGCGATACCATGGCGTCGCTGACTGGTTTTTGCGTTGCCGTGTCGAGCACGGTTAGTACCACCTGCTTGCTTACCACCATACCTGCTACACCATAGCGCAGAAACGGCACAACCGAGAACAATGCTATAACCGCCGCTACTACTACGCCAGCTACGATAAGTCGTTTTTTGCGCAAACGGCGCGTTGACTTATCGCCAAACTTTAAGGCACCATCGACTGGCTTCGCATCGTCATCTGCTTTAGGCGAAGTGTCGGCGTCTGGCGTTTCCTCTTCTGCAACTTCCTTCTCATCAATCGCATCAACTGCGCTATCGATACTTTCTTCCAAATCTTTATTCATGGTTCTACACTCCTAGTTTAAGTGTAGTTCAGTGAAAAAGCGTTAGCAATAGTGCCAGACTTACTCTACTGTCACGCTTTTCGCTAGGTTGCGGGGCTGGTCGACATCATTACCACGTTGTGCGGCCATATGATAGGCAAAAAGCTGAGACACTACGTTGAATACTAGGGGTGTAAGTAGTTTAAGTTTGGTCGACACTCGTACCACCACTTCTGCAGACACACGCTTGTCGGTATCGGTAATGACAATAGCATGCGCACCGCGAGCGTTCATTTCTATCAGGTTACTTTGAGTCTTCTCGTACAGCCAGTTATCCTGCAAGTAGCAAACTTCAAAGAATCTGTCGTCGATCAGTGCGATCGGTCCATGTTTCAGTTCGCCCGCAGCGTAACCCTCAGCGTGAATATAGCTGACTTCTTTTAGCTTCAACGCGCCTTCGAGCGCAATCGGATAGAGTGTGTCGCGCCCCACATAGAGCGCATGATCGTAGTGAGCGTATTTTTTCGCGAGTTTCTTCACGGTCGCTTGCTGCTTTTCAAGTGTCTTTTCGATTTCGCTTGGTAGTAGTGCAAGCTCGTTTATATAATCGCTGAGCTGTTGCAAACTCGTGCCCTTAGCCTGCGCCAGCATAAGCCCAAAGATCGTCATCGCGACAACTTGCGACGTAAACGCTTTGGTACTCGCTACACTTATCTCGGCACCAACATGTACATACACGCCACCATCAACTTCGCGCGCAATCGTGCTACCCACAACATTTACCACACCAAGACAGCGTACGCCGCGACGCTTCAGTTCTTGCAAACAGGCAAGGGTGTCAGCCGTTTCGCCACTTTGGCTGACAATCAATGCAATCGTGTTATCTGGTACGGCAAACGATCGATACCGTAGCTCGCTCGCAACATGCGAGCTCATCACAACATCAGTAGTAAATTGTTCAATAAAGTAACCGGCCATCAGCCCGGCATAGTAGGCAGTGCCACAACCAATCACCATGACATGCTTCACTGCACGTAGTTCGGCGTCGGTCATATTGATGCCGCCAAGTTTGGCACGCAAGGTATCGGCATCGACACGCCCACTGAGCGTAGCCCGCAAACTCTCTGGCT